>DATLGH010000059.1 GCA_035540635.1 Egibacteraceae bacterium
GGACGGTGGGGGGCCAGTGTGCGGGCCATGGCGCTGCCCCCGCCCCGCCGGGCGCTGTTCGTCGACGAGCGTGGCGCGGGAATGCGCGTGTCCTGGCACGCCGAGCGGGGGGTCGTCGTCCTGAGCCTCTGGCGCGACGACGTGTGCGTCGGCAGCTTCCGCCTGCCCGTGGAGGAGGTCTCGCGCCTCACCACCTTCCTCGTCGGCCACCTCGGTGACCTCGCCGCCGCGTCGCAGGCCGGTGGTGGCCCCGACACCGACGAGGTCACCCGGCCACCCGGATGAGGAACGCGCGCAGGCGCCGCACGTAGCCCCGGGGGTCGGCGTTCCAGGACTCGAGGTGCCCGGCCGCCTCGACGAGAGCCGTGGTGACGAGGTCGGGACGGGCCGCGGCGAACGCGACGGTACCCGCTGCCGGCACGACCGGGTCATCCATGCCGTGGAACACGAGCACCGGGACGGCCAGGCGCTCCGCAAACGCCTCGCCGTCACCCGAGCGCACGCCGGTGCGCGCCGCGACGATCGCTTTGACGAGGGGGGTCATCCACCCCGGCACGCCCCGGTCGGCGGCGGCTGCGGTCACCACCGCGTCGCGGTCGAGCACGGGGGTGTCGAGCACCGCGCCGACGACCCGGTGGGCGTCGGGCGAGCGCTGGAGGTAGTGCGCAACCGCCATGCCCCCGACGGAGAGCCCGGCGAGGACGACCGACTCGGCGCCCACATCGAACGCATGGTCCGTCGCGGCCTGCACGCTCCGCCAGTCCACGCGACCGGCCGGGGGCGCACCACCCGAGGCAACCGGCGCGTCGGCCCCCACGACGAGGGCGGGGAGGCCGAGCTCGCGCACCGTCGGCACGAGCCGGTAGGCCTCTCTGCGGGCCTGACCGGGCACGAGCACGACCCACGTGTCGTGCAGCCCCGCCGTGCGCCAACCCAGGCGGTCGTGGTCCGGCGCGGCCACCTCGGGCAGCACGAGGTCGGCGCGCCCGCCCCCGCGGAGCGCGACCGCCTCGGCGGGGAAGAAGAACGCCGTGGCGGGGTCGGGTGGATAGGCGAGCGGGTCCAGGCGTGCGCGCGTGCCCGCCTCGAGGGCGCCGGCGAGCATGACGAGCCGGCGCGTCACGGTGTCGTCGTCGGCTCCGGTGACCTCCCACACCTGGGCGTAGCCGTTCGGCCCGTGGAGGCCCCACACACCCGCGCGCAGGCTGTCGTCCCGACGTTCGAGCGTCACGGTGCGCTCCCCGACGTCGAGGACGCTCACCGCGGGAGGCGGAGCGGGGGCCGCGCGCAGGACGACCGTCGCGTAGTGCCAGCCGGCGGCGAGCAGCACGACGAGCGCGGCGGCGAGGAGGCCGGCCGCCGTCCGCCCGCTCCGCCGGCGGGAGGCTGCCGCCACGGCCCTGCTAGAGGAGGAACAGGAGCACGACGAGGACCCCGAGCACCACCAGTCCGCCGATGAGCGTGCCGACCCGGAACGGGACTCCGGCGGCGGCGGGGCGTGCGGCGACGATGGCCGGGTCGGGCTCGCCGTCGACGAACGCCTGGAAGCGCCCGGTGTCGGCGGTCGGGTCGAACGGCTCCTCGGGAAGGCCTGATTCGGTCACCGGGCACCTGCCCTCGCGGTCAGCGGCATCGTCGCCGTCGATGCTACCCGGCGTCGCGCCCCCATGGGCGGCCGAGGAACGCCGCGAGGCGTTCCCGGGCGGCGTGGAGGTTCCCCACGGGGACGTACTCCCCCGCCTGGTGCGCCTGCCCGGTGAGGCCGGGGCCGTAGTTGAGCGCCGGGACGCCTTCCGCGGCGAACCGGGCGACGTCGGTCCAGGCCTGCTTGGCCTCGACCGGAGCGCCGACGGTCTCGACGAACGCCGCCACGTGGGGGTTGTCGCGGTACGGCCTGGCCGCCGGTGCGCGGTCGGTGACGTGACACTCCGCCCGGTCCCCGAGGAACGCGCGCAGCGCCTCCTCGGCACTCTCGACGGTTTTGTCGGGTGCGAACCGGTAGTTGACGTTCACGGTGAACCGGTCCGGCACGACGTTGCGGGCGTTCGCCGTCCAAGCCTGCGTCGCGGTGAGGACCTCCTGGTAGGTCAGCCCGTCGACGGTGACGTCGACAGGTCGGCGGTCGTGTAGCTCGGCGAGCAGGCCCCCCGCCTTCGTGAGGGCGTTCTCGCCCTGCCACGGGCGGGCCGAGTGGGCCGCGCGGCCGCGGATGGTCACTTCGGCGTGCAGCGCACCGAGGCAGCCGAGCTGCACGGTGAGGTCGGTCGGCTCGAGGACCACGGCGAGGTCGGCCTCACCGACCTCGGGCACGGCGTCGAGCACCCGGGCGAGCTCGTTGGCCTCGTGCGGCCCCTCCTCGCCGGCGTAGGCGACGAGCAGGAGGTTGTACGGGCCCGCTCGCAGCGCGGGGTCCTCGAAGCAGTCCATCGCCGCGGCGAGCCCGGACTTCATGTCGCTCGCGCCCCGCCCGACGATGCGGTCCCCGTCGCGCCGGGCGCGACGGTCGGCGTCGGTCGGCGGGACGACGTCGAGGTGGCCGACGAGCAGCACGTCGGGCCGGTCCGCGTCCGGCTCGCCCACCACGATCGAGTGACCGACCCGCTGGACACGCTCCCCGCGGCCGGCGTAGCGAGACTCTACGAGGTCCGCGATCGGCCCCTCCTCCCCGGTGACGCAGGGCAGGGCGAGCAGCTCGCCGAGGAGCGCCTCGAGCCGGTCGGCGTGCGTGCCCATCACACGGGCACGTCGTGCTCGCGCAGCGCCTCGTTCAGGGACACCTTCTTGTCGGTCGCCGCGGAGCGCTGCCCGATGACGAGCGCGCACGGGACGCCGAACGTGCCCGCCGGGAAGTCCTTCGGCCGGGTGCCGGGGATGACGACGGAGCGGGCGGGGACGCGTCCCCGGCTCACAACCGGCTCGTCACCGGTGACGTCGACGACCTGCGTCGACGCGGTGAGGACGGTGAGCGCGCCCAGCACGGCGCCCTCCTCGACGACGACCCCCTCGACGACGACGCAGCGCGACCCGATGAAGGCGTCGTCCTCGATGATGACCGGGCGCGCGCCCGGCGGCTCGAGAACCCCGCCGAGGCCCACCCCGCCCGACAGGTGGACGTTCCGGCCGACCTGCGCACACGACCCGACGGTCGCCCACGTATCGACCATCGTCCCCGAACCGACGCGCGCACCGATGTTCACGTAGCTCGGCATGAGCACCGCGCCCGCCTCCACGAACGCGCCGTGGCGCACGACTGCGGGCGGCACGACCCGCACCCCCGCCTGGGCGTAACCCGACTTCAGCGGCACCTTGTCGCGGAACTCGAACGGGCCGAGCTCGATCGTCTCCATCTTCCGCTGCCGGAAGCTCAGCAGCACCGCGCGCTTCAGCCATTCGTTCACGACCCATTCCGAGCCCTGCTTCTCCGCGATGCGGACCGCACCCGTGTCGAGGAGGTCGAGCGCCGCGCTCACCGCCTCACGCGCCTCGGGCGCGTCGTGCGCGCCGTCCTCGAACGCCGCGTCGATCGTCTTGCGCAGGGCTTCGTGGTCGCTCATCCCCCGAAGCCTATTGCGGGGCGTTACCGCTGCGCTAGCGCTGCCCTTCGTGGCCGGGCAGGTCGCCTGCGGCGATCGCCGCCTGCCAGGCCGCGACCGCAGCCTGGCAGCCGGCCAGGTCGGGGACGAGGGCGACGCGCAGCCAGCCCCGCCCCGCCGCCCCGAACGCGCTCCCGGGCGAGACCACGACGCGGTGGCGCAGGAGTGCCTCCGCATAGGCGGCGTCGTCACCGCCCGGGGCGGCGAACCACACGTAGAACGTCGCCTCGCTTCCGCTCACGTCCAGGCCGGCTCCGGACAGGAACGCGCGCAGCACCGCCCGTTTGCCGTCGAACACCACCCGGCGCTCGGCGGCGTGGGCGTCGTCGGACCAGGCGGCCGCGGCGGCCCGCTGGACGAAGTCCGGGCTCGCCGTCCCGATGTTCGGGCGCAGGACCCGCTGCTCGGCGATCAGCGCCGCGTCACCGACGAGCGCCCCGCAGCGGTAGCCGGTCATCCCCGAGCGCTTCGACAGGCTGAACGCCACGACGACGCCCGACAGGTCACCGGTGGCGGCCTGGAGCAAGGACGGCGGCGCCGGCGCGTCCACGGGGTAGATGTCGGCGTAGCACTCGTCGCTGGCCAGGACGACGCCGTGCTGGCGGGCAGTGGCGAGGCAGCGGCGGTAGTAGTCGTCGTCGACCGCGGCCCCCGTCGGGTTGTGCGGGTAGTTCAGCCAGGCGACGCAGGCGCGTTGCAGACGGGCAGGGTCGAGGGCGTCGAGGGGCAGTCGCCAGCTCTCCCGGGGCGTCAGCTGGACCGGGTCGCTGTCGCCGCCGGCGAACAGCTGGCCGCGCTCGTACACGGGGTAGCCCGGCGCGCCCCACACGACGGCGCGCCGGGTGCTGTCCCGGTCCACGAGGGCCAGGGGCAGGTGGAAGATGGATTCCTTGCTGCCGGCGGTGGGTAGAACCTCTGTGTCAGGGTCGACGTCGACCCCGAATCGCCGTCGCACCCATCCCGCGATCGCCGCGCGGACCTCCTGCAGACCCGCGGCTGTCGGGTACTGGCTCACCTCCGGCACCGCCTCGATGAGCGCGCGGCGGATGAACGGGGGTGTGGGTTCCACCGGGTCGCCCACGGAGAAGTCGTGCAGGGGCCGCCCGTCTGCGGCCAGGGCGAGCTTGAGCTCCTGGAAGGCGGCGAGCGGATAGCCGCCGAGCCGCTGCAGGAGCGGATTCGTCACGCGGCGCCTACCAGGTCGTTTGAAGGAAAGCCGGCACGGCCAGGGATGCTACAGGTCCGCGGCCGGCCGGCCGACGACAGAAGTAGGCATAGGCAGGCGGGGGCAGGGGCAATACGACAGGGAGCCGGCGCCGAACGAACCCATGTGATCGAGCGCGATCGGGAACAGTTCGGACTCCGCCGTTGTTAGGTAACGATGTGAAGCAAAGCACAAGCACGTTCAGGAGGAACGGACCCATGAGTGTCCCCGACGACCTCCTCGACCTGTACTTCTCCGAGCTCGGCAAGGTCCGTCTGCTGACGGCCGAGGACGAGGTCCGCCTGGCGAAGACGATCGAGGCGGGTCGCGAGGCCCAGGCCAAGCTCGACGCCGGTGAGAAGAAGAACCGGCGCGAGCTCGAGCGCGCGGTACGCGAGGGCCGGGCGGCCTTCGACCACTTCGTCGCAGCGAACCTGCGGCTCGTGGTCAGCGTTGCCGCGCAGTTCTCCAAGCGGTCGACGCTCGACCTCGGGGAGCTCATCCAGGAGGGCAACCTCGGACTCCTGCGCGCGGTCGAGAAGTTCGACTGGCGCCGGGGGTACAAGTTCTCGACGTACGCGACGTGGTGGATCCGCCAGGCGATCCAGCGTGGCGTGGCCGGCAGCGAGCGGACGATCCGCCTGCCGGTCGCGCTCCATGACGCGCTCGTGAAGGTGCGCGCCGCCGGCGCGCGGCTCGAGTCGGAGACGGGGCGTGAGGCCACCGTCGCGGAGCTGGCGGAGGCGACGCGGCTGTCGGAGGAGAAGGTGCGCCGCGCGATGGAGGGCGACCACGCCATGACGTCGCTCGACCGCCCGGTCGGCTTCGACCAGGACGCGAGCGACCTCGGCGAGTTCGTCGCCGTGGCCGAGGACTCCCCCGCCGACGAGGTCGTCGAGCGCAACTTCGTCGAGGGGCTGTTCGACCTCGCGCGCGAGCACCTCGACGAGCGCGCGTGGTACGTCCTCACCCGCCGCTACGGGCTCGACGGTCAGCAGGCGCTCACGCTCGACGCGTTGGGCAGGGAGCTCGGCCTGTCGCGCGAGTCGGTTCGCAAGATCGAGAACCAGGCGCTGCACCGCCTGCAGGAGCAGCTCGGCGTCGCAGCCTGAGCCTCGTCGACTGAAGGACCCCCCAGGGCCCCGGCCGTCTCGGCCGGGGCCTTCCTCATGCCGCGCGGCGGGGCGGCACCCTCCGCCTCGGGCAGGCGCTCGGGGTGGAGAAGCCCGCACGTTCAGCGTAGTCGTCAGCGCCACCGCTTCGCTGGGCTCGGTGCGCGAGCACTCGTCCGCTTGGGCGCTACCCTGCGGCGTGCCGTCCCCGCGCCCCACCGCCTCCCGGCGCCCCGCCTCCGCGGCGGGCGTCGTGCGGCTGCTCGCCGCCGACGTCCGCGCCGGCACGGTCGGTGACCTCGCGACCTGGGTGACGACCGACCGGGCACGTCGGGGCGCGGTGGCGACCCGCGCACCGGGCGGCGCCCTGCGCCGTGCCGAGCCCGGACCGTGTGGTCCCCTCGTCCTCGAGGCCCGCCCCGACCCGCGCGGCGTCGCGCTCGCCGTCTGGGGACCGGCGGCGACCCCCGCGCACGTCGCCGAGCGGGCACTGGCCGACGCCGGTGCGTGGGCGGGTCTCGGCGAACGAGCCGGCGGGTTCGCCGACCTTGTCGCCGCCCACCCGGTGCTGCGGGCGCTCCAGCGCCGACTCGGCACCCCGCGGCTCTCGCGGGTGCCCCGTCTCGGGGAGGCCTTCGGCCGTGCAGTGCTCGGGCAGCTCGTCCAGTCGCTCGAGGCGCGCCGCTCGACCGCGCAGGTCGCCGTCATGGCCGGCGAGGAGGCGGCCGGCGGGCTGTGGTGCTGGCCGACGGCCGCGCGCATCGGCGCGACGCCGGCCTGGGCGCTGCGCCGCTGCGGCGTGTCGTTGCGCGGAGCCCGCGCGCTGCACGCCGCGGCCGTCGCAGACCAGCGCCTCGCCGAGGGCGTCGGCGACTGGCCGGCGCTCGACGCGCGGCTGCGGGCCCTGTCCGGCGTGGGCGTGTGGACGAGCGCGGAGACGCGCTTGGCGCTCGGCGACCCCGACGCGGTGAGCGTCGGCGACTACCACCTGCCCGCGCTCATCGGGACGGTCCTCGGGGGAGGGCCGGTGGATGCCCCCCGCGCCTCGTGGACCGACGCGGGCATGCTCGCCCTCCTGGCCCCCTACGCGGGGCAGCGGGGGCGCGTGATCCGGCTCGTCGTGGCGGGCGTGGCGGCCGGTCTCGTGGCCCGCCCGGCCCGCCGCGCCCCCCGGGCGGCGCTGTCCGCACACCGCTACTGGTGACGCCGGCCCGTCACCAGGCGCTGCCCTGGGGCGTTGCAAGCGGCATGAGGCGTTGCCTGACGCTCCTGCTCGCGCTGCTCGTCGCCGTTGCCGCCGCCCCCGCTGGCGCGGCGGAGGCGGCGCAGGCCGCCCCCCTCCCCGCCGCCGGAGACGGTTGCGCGCACACCGCCGCGGGCACCCCCCGCCGGCCCGGCGCCCCCGCGCGGGTGCTCGCGAGCGCTCCCGCCGCGGGCGTCGCCGGCACCGGCTCGTGCGCCGGGGTCCGGCCGGGCGCGCGGATCGTCGTGGACGGGTCGTCGGTGTGCACGCTGAACTTCCGCTTCACCGGGCGGGATCGGCTCGGGCGCACGCACACGTACATGGGCACCGCGGGGCACTGCGCATTCGGGGGGCAGGTCCGGCCCCCCGTCCAGCGGGTCTGGGGACCCGGGCAGGGGCCCGTCGTGGCCGACGCGGCGGGCCGGCGGATCGGCACGTTCGCCTACGCGATCGTCAACGGCGCGCGGGACTTCGGCCTCGTCCGGCTCGACGGGGACGTGGCGAGCAGCCCGCGGATGTGCCACTTCGGTGGCCCCACGGGGATCAACTCCGACCGCCCCTCGGCCACGACGACGCTGCGGTACTACGGTCAGGGCCTGCTGTTCGGGGGCGTGCTGCCGGCCCGGACCGCCGTCGCCCAGGGCATGCCCGACGAGGCCCACGTGCGCGCCACGGGGCTCGTCGTACCCGGCGACTCGGGCGCGGGGGTGATCTCCGCCGACGCGCGCGCGGTCGGTCTCGTCATCACCCTCGGCGCGCACGGCGGCCGCGTCGGCGCCTCCGGCCTCGACGCCGGCACGATGGGCATCGCCCGCCTGGGACCGGTGCTCAACCGGGCTTCCGTGGCGCTGCGCGAGCAGCTGACCCTCCACACCGCCGCCCGTCGATAGGCGGCGCCGGCCCCGGCAACGGCGCGTCGGCACCCCGGGGACGCGGGACCGGCGGGCGCGGCGATCCTCGCGCTCATGTGAGCGCGCCGCGGAAGGCGTCCGGAGGTCCCGCCGCGTCGACGGCGGCCTGGAGCGCGGCGAGGAAGGGCATCGCCTCCGGGTCGAGCTCCTCGGCGGCGGAGAAGTCGCCCAGGACGCCCTCTGCGAACGGTGCCGCCGTGACGTGGGCGTGGTGGAGGCGGGCGGAGTAGGCGACCACGACAACGTCGACCGGATCGCCCTGCCCCGTCTCGAGGGTCGCCTCGGCGATGAAGCCGAAGCAGGAGGCGTTGGCGGGGCGTACGACCTCGGCACCGAAGCGCTCGAGCAGCGCGGTCCGCCCCTCGTCGTCGGGAGGAAAGTGGGGGAACGTCGTGACCTTGTTCCGCTCAGGCAGCGGCAGCACGACGGCGGGCGGAACCGGCCGGCCCTCGCGCTCCACGACACCGCGGGCGGCCTCCCGGCAGACGGCCTCGAGCTCGGCGAGCCTCACGGCAGGAGCTCCCGCGCGATCTCCTCGATGGCCATCGTGAACACCCCCGGCCAGTCGTTCGCCTCGGCGAGCGGTGGGGCTCGCTGCTCGGCTACCCGCTCCCGCAGCCCCCGTGGGACGGCGAACGCGTCGGCGGGCTCGAGGCCGAAGAACCGCCGACGCGCCTGCGTGTCGCCGCTCGTGAAGTCGCCCGGGGCGGCAACCGCCACGAGGGCGACGTCCGCCTCCCACTCCCGCACGACGAGCTGACCTGCCCGCCGGCCCTCGCCCAGCCCGGCCTGCGGGGTCTCGTAGACGACGGCGACGACGTCGAGCCCCTCCTCGGCCAGTGCCGCCAGCTGCGCCGCGACGTCCGTGCCGTCGAGCAGCCCGACCGTGTCGAGGACGTGCTGGCCGGCCCGCCGGTCGGGAACGTCGAGGTCGACGGCGGGCTCCCCGCAGCCGGTCGCGGCGACGGCCACGGCGAGCGCCGCCGCGACCAGCCGGACCCTGCCCGCAGCTCGGGCACCAGCCGTCTCAGGCATCGAGCGCCTCGCGCAGCCGGCGGACGGGCCCCTCGAGGTTGTGCCGGCGCGCGAGCGCCGCGAGAGCGTCGTCGTCGCGGGCGCCCACGCGGGTCGCGAGGGCGACGTCGGTCATGACGGGCACGACGCTGCGCATCGCGGTGACGTAGTCGCCCGCCGCGGCGAGGCGTTGGGCCAGACGCGGCGTCTGCGCGCCGGCGTCGGCGAGCAGGGCGTCGAGGTCGGGATAGGTGGTGACGAGCGTGCGGGCTGTCTTGTCCCCCACGCCCGGGACGCCGGGCAGCCCGTCGGACGGGTCACCACGGAGGATCGCGAAGTCGACGTAGCGGGCGGGGGGGACGCCGTAGCGCGCCTCGACGCCGGCCTCGTCGAACTCGGCGAGCTCGGACGTCCCGCGCACGGTGAACAGCACCCGCACGTGGGGGTCGCGCACGAGCTGGAGGAGGTCACGGTCGCCGGTGACGACGGCGACACGCTCGTCGCCCCCCACGGCGTGGCAGAGCGTGCCGATCGCGTCGTCGGCCTCCCAGCCGGGGGCGTGCACCTGGCGGTGACCGAGCGCGTCGAGGACGGACGGCAGCAGCGCGAACTGCGCGGTCAGCTCCCCGGGTTCTTCCGTGCGGGCGCTCTTGTACCCGGAGTAGGCGGCCACGCGGGGTGCCGGACGCCAGTCGTCGTCGAAGACGTGCACGACCTCGGCGGGCCGGCGGTCGGTCACGAGGCGGGCCGTCATGTCGAGGTAGCCGCGCAGGGCGTTGACCGGCGTCCCGTCGGGCGCGGCGATGGTCGTGGGCAGGGCGAAGAAGGCCCGGTAGAGCAGGCTCGAGGTGTCGAGGAGCAGCCGCATGCTCGGCCAAGGATACGGCCGCGGCCCGTGCTGCCCCCGACGCCGCCGGGCGCGGCGCGCGAGTGGGTCGCTAGCATCGCCCGGAGCACGACCGGGAGGAGCGGTGACATGGCAGAGACCCTCGTGTGGGTCACGGGCGCGTCGCGCGGCATCGGCGCTGCGCTCGTCGCGTCCGTGCCCTATGCCGACGCCCGCGTCATCGACATCTCACGTTCGGGCCCGGGCACGACACCGCCCGACGGCTCGGTCGTCGAGCACCTGCGCGCCGACCTCGCCGACCCGCAGGCGTGGGCGGCGGTGGAGGCCCACCTGCTCGCACAGCTCGGCGACTTCCGCGGCCGGCGGGCCGTGTTCGTGCACAACGCCGGCACGATCACCCCCATCGGGTTCGTGGGCGAGGTCGACTCGGTGGCGTACCGGCGCAACGTCCTGCTCAACTCCGCCGCACCCCAGGCGCTCGGACACGCCTTCCTCAGGGCGGTCAACGAATCGGGCTTCTCCGGACAGGCGCACCTCGTCATGCTCACCTCCGGGGCGGCGCAGACGCCCTACGAGGGCTGGTCGAGCTACTCGGCGGGCAAGGCGGCGCTCGACATGTGGGTCCGGGTCGCCGGCGCCGAGCAGGCGCGGCGCGGAGGGCGGACCCGTGTCGTCGCCGTCGCTCCGGGGGTGGTCGCCACCAGGATGCAGGACTCCATCCGCACCATGGACGAGGCGGACTTCCCCCAGGTGGCCAAGTTCATCGACCTGCACGAGTCGGGCAGCCTCGCCGACCCCGGCGACGCCGCCGGGGGAATCTGGAGGCTGCTCGAGCGCGACCTCGAGAACGGCGCGGTCACGGACCTGCGGACGCTGCGATGACCTGGCCGTTCGACCCGCCCCGCACACCGATGGAGGCGCGGGTCCACACCGCCCTGCCCAGCCCTCCGGGATGGGCGTACGAGCCGAAGTGGGACGGGTTCCGGGCCCTCGCCTGGGGTGGGCCCGAGCCGCGCCTGGACAGCCGCAACCAGCGCCCGCTGCTGCGCTACTTCCCCGAGCTGGCCCCCGCGCTCGCACTGCTGCCGGCGGGCGCGGTGGTCGACGGGGAGGTCGTCGTCGTGCGTGACGGCAGGACGGACTTCGACGCGCTGCAGCAGCGCATCCACCCGGCGGAGAGCCGGATCCGCCTGCTCGCGGAGCAGACCCCGGCCGAGCTCGTGGCCTTCGACCTGCTCGCCGTCCACGGCAACGACCTGCGCGGCGCCCCGTTCGCCGAGCGGCGGGAGCGTGTCGCCGCCCTCGTCGAGGGGCTCGAGCAGCCGGCCGGTCCCCGGAGCTGGCACCTCACCGTGTCGACCATCGACGTCGAGGAAGGTCGCCGCTGGTTCGACGCGTTCGAGGCCGCCGGCTGCGACGGGATCGTCGCAAAGGCCCTGACCGGAGCCTACGAGGAGGGCAAGCGGTCGATGGTGAAGGTCAAGCACCGTCGTGACGCGGACGTCGTCGTCGGTGGCTACCGTGTCCACAAGCACGGCGACCGGGTGGGCTCCCTGCTGCTCGGGCTGTACGACGACACCGGGCGGCTGCACTTCATCGGGCACTGCTCGGGGTTCGGCGACGCGGACCGCGTCGCGCTGCTCGAGCGGCTGCGGCCCCTGGAGGTGCCCGACGGCAGCGCCGCGCTGGGCGCCGGCGGCAGCGTGCGCGCTCCCGGCGAGCCGAGCCGCTGGTCCGGTGACAAGGACCTCGCGTGGGTGCCGGTGCGCCCCGAGCTCGTCTGCGAGGTGAGCTACGACCAGCTCACGGGCGACCGCTTCCGTCACGCCACCCGCTTCGCACGCTGGCGGCCCGACAAGGACCCCCGCGAGTGCACGTTCGAGCAGCTCGAGCGCCCGCGGGGGCCGACGTTCGCCGACGTCGTTGCGACCTAGACCCCAGGTCGCGTGCGGTCGGTGCCCTCAGCGCCCTGGACGTCGTCGCGCGTCGTCACCGCGAGCTCGCCGTCGTCGGCGAGCGTGATGGCGAGGTCGTCGGCGGTCGCAACGACCGCCGACGCGGCTGCGAGATCGCCGGCCGGGTACGTCGTCGTGAGTCCGATCGCGGGCATCCCCGCCGCGACCGCCGCCGCGATGCCGGCAGGGGTGTCCTCGACGACGAGCGCGTCGGCTGCGTCGACACCGAGCAGACTCGCCGCCCGCAGGTAGGACGCCGGGTCGGGCTTGCCGGCGGTGACGTCCTCGGCGGTGACGAGGACCGACGGTTCGGGCAGCCCAGTGGCGGTGATGCGTGCGCGGGCGAGCTTGCGCGTGCCCGACGTCACGACCGCCCACGTGCCGGGCGGGAGCGCATGGAGGTGACGGGCCGCACCCGGCAGCGCGCGCGTCGACTCCGCCGCCGCGATCTCGGCGCCCTCGAGCAGCGCGGTCTCCGCGTCGGGGTCGAGATGGGGCGCCACCGACCGGATCGTGTCGACGGCGCGCCGGCCGTGCGCCTGGTGGATGACGGCGTCCGCGTCGATTCCGTGCCGCAGCGCCCAGGCGGTCCACGCCTCGGCCACGGAGGCGGTGGAGTCCACGAGCACGCCGTCGAGGTCGAACAGCACCACGCGCACCGACCATCGGGTCACCGCCGCTGCCCGGCACGTCGGTCCGCCGCCAGCTCGCCTCGTCCCCGCTGGAAGTACAGGACCCAGCCGACGACGGGGACGCACAGCAGAGCCAGCCACTTCCACACGAGCACCCGGCGCACACCCTGGAGGTCGAGGACCTCGGTGAGCGCCTTGAAGGTGGGGATCCACCACACGAGGGCCATGCCCGCGACGACGGCGAAGCTCTCCACGGTCACCGTCGCGTTCTCCCTCCTGCCCGGTGCGCCGCCCGAGCCGCTCGCCCGGCGTTCAGACGACCGGCTCTTCGGCGGCTGCGCTCTCCTTGCGCGTCGTGCGTCCCGGCGAGGCGACGTCGAGCATCGGGATGGCGAAGTAGAAGAGCAGGAAGTACAGCAACGCGAACACCAGTCCCACGGGGATGATGAGGAGGGGGTTCGTGGCGAGCGGGTAGTTGATGAGGTAGTCGATGACGCCGGCCGAGAAGCCGAACCCGTGGCGGATGTCGAGCAGGTCGGCGGTGACGAGCGCCACCCCCGACAGCAGGGCGTGGATGCCGTACAGGGCTGGGGCGTTGAACACGAAGCTGAACTCGATCGGTTCGGTGATCCCGGTGAGGAACGACGTGAACCCCGCCGAGCCCATGATCGCCCCGGTTTGCTTGCGGTTGCCCGCGTCGGCGCGCCGGTACATCGCGTAGGAGGCCGCCGGCAGCCCGAACATCATGACGAAGAACCACCCCGCCATGAACAGGCCAGCGTCGGGATCGCCGGCGAAGAAGCGCGTGAGGTCCCCGCCGACGGCCTCGCCGGTCTGGGGGTCGCGGAACGTACCGAACTCGAACCACACGAGGGTGTTGATGATGTGGTGCAGCCCGAAGGGAAGAAGGCCGCGGTTGGCGACCCCGTACACGAACGCACCGAGCGCGCCGGCACCGACGATCCACTCCCCGAGCTCCCCGATGGCGAGCCCGATCGGCGGCCACACGAAGAACGCGACGATGCCGACGCCGATCGAGGAGAAAGCCGTGATGATCGGCACGAACCGGCGTCCGCCGAAGAACGCGAGGTAGTCGGGCAGCCGCACCTCCTTGTACCGGTCGAACAGCCAGGCGGCGAGCAGGCCGATGATGATGCCGCCTATCACCCCCATGTCGGCGGTGACGGCCTCCTCCACCACCTCGCCGTTCTCCACGACCTCGGGCACGACGACGGTGAGCTCGTTGATCGCCTGGAGGATGAGGTGACCGATGGCGGCGGCCAGACCGGCGGCGCCGGCGCCGCCGGTGAGCCCGATCGCCACGCCGATCGCGAAGATGATCGGCAGGTTGCCGAAGATCGCCCCGGCGGCAGCTTCCATGCCCTGCCACAGGGGCTGGGCCGGCAGCTCGAGCTCGATGCCGAGCGCCCCGAACCGCAGGAGCAGCGCGGCCGCGGGCAGCACGGCGATGGGCATCATGAGCGAGCGTCCGACTCGCTGGAGAACCGCAAGCATCCTGCGTCCTTTCCGTCGCCGGGCCCGCGCCGTCACCTCGGACGGAGCGGGGTGGCGCCCACCTCGCGCTGCAAGGCGGCCGCGCTCAGGCTTGTTCTTCGGCCCTCACCTCCATGAGCGGCGCACCCACGTCGACGGCGCCCGTGGCAAGCGGCCGCACCGAGTGGTGAGAGAGCACCACGACCGGGCTCGTGAGGTCGATGCCCCGACCCCGCAGCCGTTCGAGGTCGACGGTCACGACATGCTGACCGGCGGTCACGGCGTCGTGCTCGTCGACGTGGCAGGTGAAGCCCTCGCCCTCGAGCTCCACGGTGTCGAGGCCGATGTGGGTGAGGACCTCCACACCGTCGCTCGTCTGCACGACGAAGGCGTGTCCCCCACGGAACAGCTTCGCCACGGTGCCCTCCACCGGTGCGCACACCTCGCCGCTGGCGGGCTCGATCGCGACGCCGTCGCCCACCACCCGGTCGGCGAAGACGGGATCGGCGACGCGCTCCAGGGGCACGACCCGTCCCTTCAGGGGGCTCGCGAGCGTCCTCATCCGCGGCTCACATGAGCCTGCGCATCGCCGACTCGATGTTGTCGCTCTGCGTCCCCATGACGACCTGGACGACCTTGCCCGCCTTCATGACCCCGTGGGCGCCCGCCTTGCGCAGGACCGCCTCGTCGAGCTTCGAGGCGTCGTGGAGCTCCACCCGCAGCCGGGTGATGCAGGGTTCGAGGGTTTCGATGTTGTCCGCGCCACCAAGGCCTTCGAGCACCTGTGCCGCGACATCGTCGAAGCTCATCGCGATCCTTTCCTTGCTTTCACCAGCGGACCCGCACGCCGCGCGCCATCCGGTTCCACGTGTGCCGCACCCCCCGGACGGTCAACCGCGTAGGCGTACACGTTCTCCGGCGGGGCGGTCCCTGCCCATCCTGCGTCTCCGATGTGGTGCACGTCCACACCTATCCGCTTGGCGGTCGGCGCGAGGGCACGCAGCGTCGCGACGTCAGCGCCCTCCTGCGGCGTGCGCGTCCAGGCGTCGGTCAACGGGTCGGGGTGATCTTGCGGAGCCCCTCGGGGCTGTCGGGGTCGAAGCCCCGCCGCAGTGCGAGGGAGCGGGCGAGCTGCTGGCCGCGCACCGCCACGGGAAGGGGAACGAGGGGTTCGCTCGGCGTCGCGGGCAGCGTGAGGTCACCGCCCGGAGCGACGCGCACCACGCGGGCACCGCGTTCCCGCAACAGGCCCACGAGATCCTGCAGGTCGTCCCAGGTTGGCCCGGGCGTGGCAAGCACGAGCGCCGGGAAGTCGCGTTCGACGACGGCGATGGGGCCGTGCCGCAGGTCGGCCGCCGAGTAGCCGTGGGCGAGCACCGACGCCGTCTCCTTGAGCTTGAGGGCGGTCTCGAGCGCGGAGGCGTAGAGGTAGCCGCGCCCGACGACCACGAGGCCCGGGGCGCCCCCGATCCGGTCGACGGCGTCCTCCGCGACGCTGGCGTCGTCGAGCACCTCCTGCACCGCGGCGGGCACCGAGGCCCACTCCTCCGCCCGCCACGGTGGCTGCCCGACGGCCTCGGCGAGGAACGCGAGCACGGCAAGCTGCGCGGTGAACGTCTTCGTGGCCGGGACCGCCCGCTCCTCGCCGGCGTGCATCGCGACGACGACGTCGGCGACCTCCGCCAGGGGCGAGGCGGTGTCGTTGGTCACCGCCACGCCGGTCGCGCCATGCTCCTGCAACCGGTCGAGGACGGTGACGATCTCCGGTGTGCGGCCCGACTGGCTCATCGCCACCGCGAGGCACCCGGCGTAGTCCGCGGGCACCCGGTACAGCGTGTGGAGGCTCGGCGCCGCCAGCGCGACCGGCACCCCGCACGCCGCCTCGAGGGCGTAGCGCCCGTACACCGCGGCGTGGTCCGACGAGCCGCGCGCGATGAGCACGATCGCGCGCAGCGGCTGGGGCAGCACGGCCCGGACCGACGAGACGATCGCCTCCCGGCGCGTGACGAGGTCGGTGAGCACCCGGGGCTGTTCGGCCATCTCGGCGGCCATGAGGGCGCCGGGAGGCCGGGTGCGGGCCGAGCCGGACGTCGGTGTCAGGGTGCTCTCCGGTGCACCGGCCGTCGGGCCGGCGCCCCCGCATCGTAGGGGTCCCGCCGGTGGCGTGCCGCAGCCGCGCGTCCGGGCGCGACCGGCAGGGTCGTCATCCGGCGTGCTCCTCGCCGCGCACGACGGTGCGCTGCACCAACAGGTCGTCGTCGAGGACCACGAGGTCCGCAGGTGTGCCCGGGCGCAGCGTGCCGAGCTCCGGGCGGCCGACGAGCCCCGCCGGCACACGGGTGGCGGCCTCGACCGCCTCGACGATGGTCGCGCCGAGGGCGACGAGGTTGCGGACCGCCGCGTCCATGCTCAGCACGCTCCCGGCGAGGGTCCCGTCCGCCAGCCGCGCCGCCCCGCCGTTGACCGTGACGTCTCGGTCGCCGAGCCGGTAGCGGCCGTCGGGCAGCCCCGCCGCCTCGATCGCGTCGGTGACGAGCGCGAACCGCCCCCGGGCGGCGAGGAAGGCAGCCAGGGTCGTCTCCGGGGCGAGGTGGACGCCGTCGACGATCGCCTGGACGACGACGTCGCGGCGGGCAAGGGCGGCGCCGGCCACGCCGGGGTCGCGCGCGCGCCAGCGGCGCTGGGCGTTGTGGATGTGCGTCACCGCCCGGGCGCCCCGGTCGAACGCGGCGTGCGCGGTGGGGGCGTCGGCGTCGGTGTGCCCCACCGCCACGGTGATGCCCCGGGCGACGAGATGCGCGATGAGGTCCAGGGCCCCCGGCCGCTCCGGCGCGAGGGTCATGTAGCGCACCGGCCCGGCGTCGCAGAGCCGGTCGGCGAGGTCGACCTGCGGGTCGACGAGGTGCGCCGGGTCGTGCGCTCCGGCGAACTGCGGGGACAGGAACGGCCCCTCGAGGTGGACGCCGAGCAGACGGGGGCCGACCGCCGTGGACTGGGCGCGTCCCGCGACGTCGAGCGCGGCGAGGTAGGCGCCGGGCGGGGAGGAGATGAAGGTCGGCTGGAACGCGGTCACGCCGGAGCGCAGGAGCGCTCCGCCCACCTCGCCGTAGGCGGCGACGTCGGCGCCGAGGAAGTCGACGCCGGCGAAGCCGTTCACCTGCAGGTCGACGAACCCGGGGACGGCAAGGCTTCGACCCTGGCCACCGCCCACCCCGACCTGGCGGACGAGCCCGCCGGCGACCACGACGTCGCCGGGGACGCGCTGTCCGTCGACGAGTGCGGCTGCGACCCCGAGACGTCCCGTGGCCCTCTCCTCCGTGGAACCTAGAAGCCGAGCCCGTGGCCGAACGGGTACAGCACACCGGTGAAGTCCGCGGTCGGGATGGTGACGGGCAGACGACCGGTCGGCGCGACCGCCCCGAAGACGACCGCCACCGCGCCGCGCAGGGATACGGGCCGCCAGCTGTACGTCGCGAGGTAGGTGTCCACCTGAGGGAAGCTTGCGATGTCGTAGGGGTTGCGCACCGCGATCACGACCACGGGGGTGTCTGCGGCGTGAAGTGCCTCGACGAGCTGTCGCTGGCCGACGGCGGGCGCGAACGCCGCCGACATCGTCGCGACGACGACGACGTCGTGCCGCTGGGCCTCGGCGAGGACCCCGGCGATGGTCTCCTGACGGGGGTTGGCGCCCGTCTCGCGCACGGTGACCTCGGGCCCGTGGGCGGCGACGAGGCTGCCGAGGGTCGCGGTGGTCGCGGCCCCCCAGCCGGTGACGAGCACGCTGGCCACCTCGGCGGCGTCCAGGGGCAGCAGCCCGGCGTCGTTGGCCACCAGGGTCGTCGCACGCTCGCCGGCTTCCACGGCCACCGCCTGGTGGGCGGGGCTGCCGACGACGTCCAGCGGATGTTCGGGGTAAGGGTTGTGGAACAGGCCGCGGGCGTACTTGGCCCGCAGGATGCGCATCACCGACTCCTCGATGCGCCGCCTGCTGATCTGCCCGCTGCGCACGGCGTCGAGCACGCCCCGGTAGGCCAGGTCCATGTCGGCGGGCATGAGCAGGACGTCGGCGCCGGCCTGCAGCGCCATGACGGCGATCTCGGCGGAGTCCCAGAAGTTCGCCAGCGCGCCCATCTCCAGCGCGTCGGTGACGATGAGACCGTCGAAGCCGAGCTCCTCGCGCAGCAGCCCGGTCAGGACCCGGCGCGACAGCGTCGCGGGCAGGTCGGGGTCGACGGCCCGCACGATCATGTGCGCGGTCATCACCGCGTCGGCGCCGGCGTTGATCGCCTGCGCGAACGGCGCGACGTGGACGTTCATGAGCGTCTCGCGGTCGTACTCCACCGACGGCAGGCCGTAGTGGCTGTCGACGTCGGTGTCCCCGTGGCCGGGGAAGTGCTTGATCGTCGCCGACACCCCACCGGCCTGCAGCGCCGCCATGGTCGCCGTGCCGAGGCCGCCGACGAGCCCGGGCTCCTCACCGAACGAGCGGACGCCGATCACGGGGTTCTGCGGGTTGGTGTTCACGTCGAGGACCGGCGCGAAGTTCATGGTCACCCCGACCGCGTCGAGCTCCCGCGCGGTGATGGCGAAGACCCGCGCGGCCAGGTCGGCGTCGCGGGTGGCCCCGAGCGCCATCGCACCCGGGAACACCGTCGCCGGCTCCAGCATCCGGGCCACGATCCCCGTCTCCTGGTCGATGGCCACGTGCAGCGGCACCCTGGACGGCTGCGCGCCGGCTACGTCCTGCAGCGACGTGGACAGCCCACGGATCTGCGCGGGGTCTTGCGTGTTGCCCGACCACGCGAAGTAGATGACGCCGCCGAGGTGGTACTTCCGCACGACCTCGGCCGGCGTGCTCACGCCGTACTTGGCCTGGTTGTCCGCCGCACGGCTCGTGTCCTGCGCGTGCGCGCCGTAGACGTGCGTGGTGAACAGCTGCCCGACGAGCTCCTCCAGGCTCATCCGCGCCACCGTGCTGCGCAGGAGTCCCTGCTCGGCGTGCACGGGCGGGCCTGCGGCACCTCCGCCTGCGTGGGGCGGACGGCGGGCGCTCTGGGCCGCTGCGGGCACGCCGACGGTCAGGGCCATGAGGACGGCGAGCAGCGTGCCCGCCAGGCGGATCGCTCGGGGTCGCATGCGGTGCTCCGATCGGTCGCGACAGGATACGCGGGCACGCCGGACGATTCAGGGTCTTTTCGCGTCGCACAGAAGCCGGGGGCGGCGCGTGCGCCGCCCCCGGCTCGGGCCTCCTCGTGCCCTGGTGTTACGGGGTGTGCGCGACGCAGGTCGTCCGCTGCGAAGGCGGCGGCATGCGCGTCGGGCAGACCGGGGTGTAGAGCGACACCGCCCCGTTCGTGCTGTTGCCGGCGACGAGCACCTTGCCGCAGTGCGGGCCGCACGCGGTCGACTTCGCGTTCCCGGATCGGGGGACGCCCAGCAGGATGGCCTCGTCGGTCTTCGAGAGCGACGAGCTCGAACCGTGTGCTGCGGGCATGGCGCCGCCCGAGTGCCACTGTCCGGTGGCCGGGTCGTAGACCTCCGTGCTGCTGTCCACGCCCGTTCCGGGCACGGCGCCGCCGGCGATGAGGGCCTGGCCGTCGGGCAGCACCTGGAAGCGGAAGTTGAACCGCCCCGCGTCTGCCACCGTGCCAGTGTGCGTCCACGCGTCGGTGGCCGGATCGTAGATCTCCGAGGTGTCCCGACCCTGGAAGCCGGCGGCGACGAGCACCCGGCCGTCGTGCAGGAGCATGGCGCCCTGGCGGGCCCGGCCGACGTTGAGCGGTCCGGCCGTCTGGCGCCAGGTGCGCGTCGCCGGGTCGTAGATGTCGGCCGTGCGGCTGTTGCCGGTCTCGCTGAAGCCCGCCGGCACGATCACGGTGCCGTCGTGCAGCAGCGCCGCCGACGTCGTGTGCCGCCGCTCGGTGAGGTCGCCGACCACCGTCCATGTCCCGGTGGACGGGTCGAAGATCTCCGCGGTGTTCGTGCGGAACGTGAAGTTGCAGGCCGCCGGCGGCGCCTGGTCGCAGGTGCGCCCACCGGCGACGAGGACCGTCCCGTCGGGCAGCAGGCTCGCCGTGTGCAGCGTGCGGCGCGTGTGGAGGTCGCCCGTGCGCGTCCACCTGCCCGTGTCGGGGTCGTAGATCTCCGCGGTGCTCGTCACCGGCTGGGCGTTGCTGCCGGCCCCGGTGGCTGTCAGCGTGTAGGGGGCGGCGAACCCGCCGACGGCGAGCACCCGCCCGTCGCGCAACCGGGTGGCGGTGTGGCTCCAGCGAGCCTCGTTGAGCGCGCCCGTGGCCGTCCACGTGCCCTTCTGCGGGTTGTACACCTCGGCGGAGGACACGATCTGCACCGGTTCGCCGGTGACGACGCGGCGCCCCGAGGCCGCGAGGACCCGGCCGTTGTTCAGCAGCGTCGTCGTGTGGTCGTAGCGGGGCACCGACAGCGGGCCGGTCGACTCCCAGCGGCCCAACGCCACGCCCTGGAGGGCGAAGTCGACGGTGGCGGTCCGGCCGGCCTCGACGGTCGTGGTCTGTGACGCGCCGAGGAAGTTGCGCGCCGCGACGGTCACCGTGTACTCGCCGGGGTCCAGCGCACTGATCGTGTATGCGCCGTCCCCGTCGGTGGTCGCCGTGCGGCCGTGGGCCGACACCGTCGCACCCGCGATCGCCGCGCCGGTGCTCGCGGCGGTGACCCTGCCGGCAACGGTCCCGTGAGTCGGTGCCACCTCGCGTCTCAGTGCGAACGTCACGCCGAGCGTCTGGCCCGCCGGCGCCTCGACCGTTCTGCTCTGCGACTCGTAGCCGGGCGCCGACGCGGTGACGGTGTACGTGCCGGGGGCCAGGCCCTCGATGCTGTAGTTGCCGATCGTCGCCGGCTGCGGCGCCGTCGCGACCGTCGCCTGGCGGCCGACCTCGACACCGTTGCCGTCATAGGCGACGACGGTGGCGTCGGGGTGGCCCGCACCCGTCTCGGCGTCGGTCACCCTCCCCGTGATGGCGGCCCGCAGCTGGGCGACGAACGGGAAGCACTCGGCCTGGTTGGTCGCACTGCTCGCGCTCGCCCGCTCGGTGGCGCCAGCGACGCGGAGGTGGTACGTCCGCCCGGTCTGGATCGCGGCCCAGTTCGCCATGGTGAGGTCCCGGATCGCCGGACGACCCGGTGCCCAGCTGCCCGTCTGCCCGGTGCTGATCGCCTCGCCGCTGCAGTCGCTCGCCTCGTGGATCGTGTAGCCGCTCACGGGACCATGGGTGGTCGGCGTGATCGGTTCGCTCCAGCGGACGAACACGCCGTCGGTGGTGCCCTGCCCAGCCTGGATGAAGTAGTTGTTCCACGCGTCGAGCGCGCGGAAGTGGTTGTCGGCGGACACCGGGTTGGCGGCCACGAGGGTGCTGACCATGAGCAGCGCCGTCGCCGAGGCGAGCAGCGTGCGGACCGGGCGGGGGACCGCCCCTGACTTCGCATGTGCGTTCATCGGTGCGTTCTTCTCCCTCTGTCGCTGGTGCCGACTCGGCGCGACGCGTTGCGCTGCTGCGGAAAGGAACACCGCGCCGCCATGCAGAAAGGGCGTTGGAGTCTCGACCGCGACCGGTCGGGTCACCCGCCCAGAGGCTGACCCGCCACGTTCCCGCACTTTCCCGCACTGCGACGTGCCCAGCCTCTCAGGCTCCCAGACCGCACAGGCGCCCACAAGCGTAGGACCTACCTAAGTAGCCGGGCTCAGCCTCCCGGGGCCGGATCGCCCCGCGGGACGCTGTTCTGGCTGCGCACCGCGCGGCCATGAGCGGTTGCGATGCGCCCGGCAGCGTCACCGCCTGTACGGCAAATGGCTGTACCCTCGTACCGTAGGCGTCCGACAAATACCGTGCGTCCGGTCCCCGGCCGCATGGCGGCCGATGCTAGCGTTGCGCCCCATGACCGAGGGGCGGATGACGGCGAGCCAGCGGCGTGACCAGCTCGTCGGCGTGGCGAAGGCCGTCTTCGCCGAGCAGGGCTACCTCGGCGCCTCGATCGAGGAGATCGCCGCCCGGGCCAAGGTGTCCAAGCCGATCGTCTATGAGCACTTCGGGGGCAAGGAGGGGCTCTACGCCGTCGTGGTGGACCGCGAGACCCGCCGGCTGCTGGAGATGATCACCGTCCGTCTCGGTCCCGGAATCAGCCCGCGCGAGCAGGTGCACGCCAGCGCCGCCGCGTTCCTCGACTACATCGAGGCGGACTCCGCCGGGTTCCGCGTGCTGACCCGCGACTCGCCGTCGGGCTTCGCCGGCGGCGGACTGGCGGGGCTGCTGTCCGACGTGGCGGCCAAGGCGGAGGACGTCCTGAAGGGCTTCTTCGCCGAGTCCGGCCTCGATCCGGAGATGGTCCCCCTCTACGCCCGCGCCCTCATCGGCATGGTCGTGCATGTCGGCGCCTGGTGGAGCGAGGTGCGTGAGCCCGACAAGGAGGTCGTCGCCGCCCACGTGTCGGCCCTCGCCTACGTCGGCCTGTCCCGACTGCCCCGCGACCCCACACCCCGCCCCGGCTGAGCGAGCAGGTCGGGGTCGACGGCCGTGAGGCTCGCCACGACCACATCAGCCGCGGGCAGGGTGACCCCTGGAAGCGAGGGGCAGCCGATGACCCACAGCCCGGCGGCCTTCGCTGAACGGGTGCCCGCCGGCGAGTCCTCCAGGGCCACCGACCGCTCAGGCCGCGCGCCACAGCCGGCGCACGCCATCGTGTAGGGGTCGGGGGCCGGCTTGGGCGCCACGACGTCGTCGGCGCACACGACCGTCGCGAACCAGCCCGCCAGGCCGCTCGAGGACAGCGCCCGGTCAGCGAGCGCACGCTCGGAGTTCGTCGCGACCGCAAGCGGCAGCTGCCCGTGCAGCGCCTTGACGAGCTCGACCGCGCCAGGCCGGGGTTCGAAACCTCTCGCGAACGCCGCGGCGGCGGCACCGCGCATGCTGGCGGCGATGTCCGCCGGCGCGTGCCGGCCGCCGAGGTGAGCGGCGAGGAGTCGTGCGGCCTCAGCGGGCCCCGAACCGAGCAGCAGCGTGTGCAGCGCGTCCTCCCAGACGCCGCCGAGGTCCTCGACGACCTGCCGGGTGGCGCGCGCCCAGGCGTCCTCGGAGTCCACGAGCAGTCCGTCGAGGTCGAAGACGACCGCCTCGGGCGGGTACGGCGGCGCCGGGGACATGGGCGCAAGGCTAGCCGCCGGCGGTTGGCCGGCGGCTACGTCGAGTCCTCCGCGACGTCGAAGCGCTCGGCGTAGAGCCGCTTGGCCTCCTCGACGAGCCCCGCGGACAGCCAGGCGAGCGGCCGGACGCCGGTCACGAGCGGCTCGTTGTCGGGTCCGCGTGCCACGACCTCGCCTTCCAGGATCCAGGCCCTGCGCTCGTCGTCGGCCTCGTCGGCGAGGTGGACGTAGTTGCAGAGCTGGCGGGCGAGCCACTCCTTGACCGGGCGGGTCCACCAGGGCTCCGGCTGCAGGGGGTTGACCGAGAGACCGGGCAGCTCCAGACCGCTCTCGTAGTCGCGGCTGCAGCGGTCGCGGTCGACGGCGGGCCCGCGGGAGAACCGCACGAAGACGCCGGGGCGGACATGCTCGGCCAGCTGGGCCAGCGTGCGCAGCTCGGGCAGGTCCTCGTCCATGGCGCCCGACGATTCCCCGGCGCCGTCCCCCTCATCCCTACCGACGCCCGGAGATGGTCAGGAGGCCTGGGCCGCCTGCTTGGCCGCGCGGGCGGCGCGCTTCTCCTCGTAGCGGGTGGCCAGCCGGTCGAGGTTGTCCATGTGCTCGGCGAGCTGCTCCCGGGCCTTCGCCCCGCCCCCGTCGAGGCCTTCGAGCTCGAAGATGCGCCAGTGGCGCAGCAGCGGCCACACGACCTCGTCGTGGTGGATGCGCAGGTCGTAGATGCCCGCCTTCGCGATCTCCACAGCCTTGCGCTGAAAGCCCTTGATGACCGTGCCGGGCATCGCGAAGTCGACCACCTCGGCGGTGACCGCCTCGACGAGACGCGACGGGTCCAGCTCGAGCGCCGCGGCGAGCATGTCGCGGTAGAAGACCATGTGGAGGTTCTCGTCGGCGGAGATCCGGGCCATGATGCGGTCGGCGACGGGGTCCTGCGAGTAGCGGCCTGTGTTGCGGTGACTGATGCGGGTCGCGAGCTCCTGGAATGCCACGTAGGCCATCCCCCGCAGGGAGTCCTTGTTCCCCCGGTCGTAGCCCTTCTGCATCGCGTCCATCCGCAGCCGCTCGAGCTCGTACGGGTCGACGTTGCGCGTGACGATGAGGTAGTCGCGCAGCACGATGCCGTGGCGGTTCTCCTCGGCGGTCCAGCGGTGCGTCCAGTTGATCCACGCGCCGTCGCCGGAGCCGAACATCTCGTGGATCTCGCGGTGGTAGCTCGGCAGGTTGTCCTCCGTGAGGAGGTTGACCTCGAGCGCCGTCTGGGCGACGCCGGTCACCCGCGGCTGGTCAGGCGTCCAGTCGTCACCGCCGTCGAAGAAGGCCGGGTAGTCGCGGCCGAGACTCCACGGGACGTACTCATGGGGGAACCACTCCTTCGCCACCTTCTCGTGGCGGTTCAGCAGCTCCTCGGCCTTCGGCTCGAGCTCGGCGATGAGCGCGCGGTCCGTGTAGCGGGTCGGCACGATGATCCTCCCGACGGGGAGCGTTGAAAAGACTTACGGGAGCGTAACCTACGCAGGCGTAACTTACACGTCAAGGTGTCCGGTTCTTCGCGCACCCTCGCCGCGCGCCCGGCGCTCGCCCGATCCCCCGCCGCGGCGGTAGCGTGCGGGCGCGCCCGCGAAAGGACCCTCCATGAGCCAGCTCATCCTCGTCCGCCACGGCCAGTCGACCTGGAACGCCGAGAACCGCTTCACCGGATGGGTCGACGTGCCGCTGTCGGAGGCCGGATGGGTGGAGGCGCGCAAGGCCGGGGAGCGCCTGGCCGCGGCCGGCGTGCGCGTCGACCGTGCGTTTACCTCCACCCTCGTGCGGGCGATCGAGACCGGCCGCACGGTGCTCGAGGCGCTCGGGCAACCCGAGCTGGCGCAGGTCGAAGCGTGGGAGCTGAACGAGCGCTTCTACGGCGCGCTCACCGGCAGGAACAAGGACGAGGCGCGCGAGGAGTTCGGCGAGGAGCAGGTGCACATCTGGCGGCGCGGGTACGACGTCGACTTGCCCGGTGGGGAGAGCCTGAAGGACACCACCGCCCGGGCCATGCCCTACTTCGAGCGCGTCATCCTGCCGGCCACGTACGAGGTCGACGTCGTCCTGGTGAGCGCGCACGGCAACTCGCTCCGGGCGATCGTGAAGGACCTCGACGGCCTCGACGCCGACGCGGTCACGCGCCTGGAGATCCCCACCGGCGTGCCCCTCGTGTACGAGCTCGAAGACGGGCGCCCCGTCGACAAGCGCGTGCTCCTCTGAAGGCCCCCTATACTTCCCGCCCGTTGCCGAGACCCCGGAAGGCCGCTGCACCGTGAAGGTCACCGCCGAGGCTGCCGACCCCCGCGAGGTCCGCGCCGACCTGCTCGTCGTACCGGTCTTCAAGGGTGGTATCGAGGGCCCCGGGGCGGCCCTGGCGCTCGCGGCCCTGGGGCTCGAGGACCTGCCGATCACCCCGCAGTTCCGGGGCGACATCGGCCAGCACCTCCTCATCGCGGGCCCCGGCGACGCCGGAGCGGGGCTGGCCTGCCGGGGCGTGCTCCTCGTCGGCCTTGGCCGCATGGACGAGACGGAGCCTCCGAGACTGCGCCGCGCGGCCGGCGTGGCGGCGGCAGCCGCCGCCGGTGTCGAGCGGGTCGCCACGACCCTCGCGGAGGTGCACTCGACGTCCGCCGCGGTCGAGGCCGTCGCGGAGGGCTTCCTGCTCGGGGCGTACCGTGACCAGCGGTTCAAGACCGACCCGGAGGTGGTGCGCCTTGCCGAGGTCGTCATCCTCGTCCCGTCGAGCCGGCTGGCGCAGGCACGCCGGGCGGTGCGCCGGGCGGACGTGTACGCCCGCGCGACGTGCGCGGCCCGTGACCTCGTGAACCTGCCCCCGGACCGCAAGCGGCCGCCCGATCTTGCACGCAAGGTCGCCGACCTCGCGGGCGCGTGCTGCGACGCGGAGGTTGTCGAGGAGGCTGCGCTCGCCGAAGGCGGTTTCGGGGGGCTGCTCGCCGTGGGCGCCGGGTCGACCGCGCCGCCGCGGCTCGTCGAGCTGCGCTACCGTCCCGCCAACCCCCTCGGCCACGTCGTCCTCGTCGGCAAGGGCATCACCTTCGACAGCGGGGGGCTTTCGCTGAAGCGCGAGGGCGGGATGGACGAGATGAAGTCCGACATGGCCGGGGCGGCCGCCGTCGCCGCGGCGTGCTCGGCCCTCGACGACATCGGCGTGCGCCTCGACGTGACCGGTCTGCTGTGCCTCGCCGAGAACATGCCCGACGGCACCGCGCAGCGCCCCGGCGACGTCGTCACCGTGCACGGGGGACAGACGGTGGAGGTGCTCGACACGGACGCCGAGGGGCGCCTCGTACTCGCCGACGGGCTGGACTACGGGGCGGCCCTCGGACCCGACGCGATGGTGGACCTCGCGACCCTGACCGGGTCGGCGATCACCGCGGTCGGCCGCTACGCCGCGCCGCTCATGGGCACCGACGAGGACCTCGTCACGTCGCTGCGGCAGGCGGCCGAGGTCGCCGGCGAGGACGTCTGGCCCCTGCCCCTGTGGGGCTCCCTCGAGCACCTGCTCGACAGCCCCGTCGCCGACTGCAACAACACGGGCGACGGTGCCGGCGGCGGCGCGATCATCGGTGGGCTCTTCCTACGCCGCTTCACCGCTGACGTCCCGTGGGCGCACCTCGACATCGCCGGCCCCGCCTTCCTGCCACGGTCGCTGGCCGGTGGGCACCTGCCCGCCGGCGGAACCGGCTTCGGCGTGCGGACCCTCCTCGCCTGGCTGGAGCGCCGCGTCGCCTGATCAGGACGGCCACCCTGCGACGCGCGGCGCGCACGCCCCCTCAGTCAGCTGCTCGGCTGCGAGGGGGGCTGCTCCGGCGCCTTCGGGACGCCACCCGGCGGGATGATCCGCCCCGTCTCGGCATCCCAGGTGCCGTAGTCGTCGTTGATGACGACGTCGGCCTCGAGGAGCTTGTCCCTGACGAAGCGCTGCGCGCGGGCCTCGGCCGCCGTAGGCGCGCCGGGCTCGGGCGGTGGCGCCTCCTGCGCCTCGTCGCCCGCGGCTTCGGTGAGGGCCTCTTCGATGTTGCGCAGGGCGGCGAGCGCGCGGAGCTGCGCGGCCAGGTGCCCGGCGGGCATGCCTTCGCGCGCGACCGCCTCGTCGAGCGCCTGCGAGCCGCCGACGTCCTCCTCGAGCTCTGCGCGTGCCTGCGCGATGTCCTCGTCGGTGACCGGGACGCCGAGCTCCTCGGCGCATTCGATGGCGATGAGGTTGACGATCGTCGTCGACAGCACCTGCGCCTTCAGCAGGGCCAGCGTCTGCTCACCCTCCGCCCCCTGCATGGCCTCGGCGATCTGGGCGTTCTCGGAGAACGCCGCGATCTGGCCGTCGATGTCCTGCGCGCTGATCTCCTGGCCGTTGACCACGGCCGCGACGCCGTCGGGAAGGTCGGCACCCGGCGCGGCGTCCGGCGTCGGGTCCGGTCGCTGCGCGGTTTCGTCACCTTCGCCGCCGTCGCCGCCGCAGGCGACGAGGAGGAACGCGAGCAGCGCGACGGCCACGAGACGGGAGAGCATGCGCATGGACGGACCTTCGTCGGGGTTCTCGCACCACCCTAGGCCACGTGCAGGTCAGTCGCCGCGCTGGCGCCCCGGGCAGAAGAAGACCGTCCTTCCCGCCCGCGTATGCCGCCCCGGGGTCGGCGTCCCGGCGCAGGGGGTCGGGCCCGAGCCGGGCACGCACCGCCTGCTCCTCGCCCGCGTCGAGCAGCTCGCAGGCCATCGGACCGGCGAGGTAGACGGCGACCTCGTCCGTGCGTAGCGCGAGGCGGGTGGCCGCTCCCGGCGGTCGGACGTCGCCACGGAAGGTCCGGAACGTGCCCACGAGCCCGAGGTGGACGTGCAACGTGTCCCCCCCGCCGTCCCACCGGTAGAACAGGTGCTTGCCGTGGGCCTCGACGTCGCACAGGATGCGCCCGTCGAGTCGTGCCGCGCCGGCGGCGAAGCGCCCCTGGGGCGAGGCCACCGCGACCGTGCGGCCGGCGAGCTCGCGGCGGTGCTCGCGCGCGAGCCGGTGCGTGGTGTGGCCTTCGGGCATGGCACGCCAGTATCACGCGCAGGCGTCTCGTGCATCACCGGAGCATGGCGATTCCCCCTTGTCCGGGGGGCGGTCGCTACGAGAAGGAGGCGACGGGGCGATGACCCGGTTCCGCGAAGTGCAGCCGTTCTGGCACAACCGCGTCATGCTCGTGGTCTTCGTCGTGGTGGCGGCCTTCGTCGTGCTGGGCGTGGTGGCCGGCGGCGGACGGGGGCAGTCCGTCGCCGGGGTGGCGGTGCTCGCCTCCATGGCGGCGCTGCTCGCCGTGCGGCTCGTCACCACCGTCGACGACGGCGGCGTCCGGGTGCGGTTTCCTCCGCTCAAGGGCAGGTACCTGCCTTTCGAGCAGATCGCCGCCTTCGCCGACGAGCGGTACTCGCCCATGCGGGAGTTCGGCGGCTGGGGCTACCGGATCGGCGGGCGCGGCAAGCGCGCCTACAACGTGAGCGGCAACCGCGGAGTGCGGGTGCACCTCGTCGACGGCAAGGAGGTCGTGATCGGGTCGCGCCGGTCAGGCGAGCTGGCCGACGCGATCCGCATCGGCGTCCCGGACGTCTAGCTGGCCACCCGCCATCCTCAGGGACGCCAGCGCAGCACGAGGTCACGCGCGGCCCGCGCCTCGTCGAGGCGGGCGACCGGTGTCGTCGTCGGCGCGTCGCGCAGCAGGTCGGGGTCGGTCGCCGCCTCCTCGACGATCGCGCACAACGCCGCGGCGAACGCGTCGAGCGTCTCGGGCGTCTCCGTCTCCGTCGGCTCGACCATGAGGGCCTCGTCGACGATGAGCGGGAAGTAGTTCGTCGGCGGGTGGAAGCCGTAGTCGATGAGACGCTTCGCGAGGTCGCTCACCCGCACCCCGTGGCCCCGCAGGCTCTTGCCCGTGGCGACGAACTCGTGCATGGGCTGGTGCTGCGGGTACCCGAGGGGCAGGTGGTTCGCGACGCGGGAGGCGACGTAGTTCGCGTTCAGCACGGCGAGGGCGCTGGCGTCACGCAGACCCGACAGCCCGTGGTAGAGCAGGTAGCTGTAGGCGCGGACGAGCACTGCGACGTTGCCGTGGAAGCCGTGCAGGCGACCGATCGTCTTCGGCCGGTCGGTGTCCCACCGGTAGCTGCCGTCGCGGTCGCGCACGATCACCGGTGCGGGCAGGTACGGCGCCAGCCGCTCGCTCACGGTGACCGGGCCCGCGCCCGGTCCTCCGCCGCCGTGGGGGGTCGCGAAGGTCTTGTGCACGTTCAGGTGGACGACGTCGAAGCCCATGTCGCCCGGACGGACCCGCCCCATGATCGCGTTGAAGTTCGCGCCGTCGTAGTACATGAGGGCGCCCACCCGCGCGCAGGCGGCGGCGATGCGCTCGATCTCCACCTCGAACACCCCGAGGGTGTTCGGGTTGGTGAGCATGAGCCCGGCGGTCTGCTCGTCGACGAGCTCCTCGAGCGCCCCGACGTCGACGAGCCCGTCCGGGCCGGAGGGGACCGTCACGACGTCGTAGCCGCACATCGCCGCGCTCGCCGGGTTCGTGCCGTGCGCCGAGTCGGGGACGACGATGGCGCGCCGGGCGTCCCCGCGGTCCTCGTGGTAGGCGCGGATGAGCAGGAGACCGGTGAGCTCGCCGTGCGCCCCGGCGGCCGGCTGGAACGTCGCGGCGTGCAGCCCGGTCAGCGCGCACAACCAGCGCTCGAGGTCGGCGAGCAGGCCCAGGGTGCCCTGGCACGCGGCGTCGGGCGCCCACGGGTGCTGCTCACGGAACCCCGGCAAGGCCGCGACCGACTCGGCGAGGCGGGGGTTGTACTTCATCGAGCATGACCCGAGGGGGTAGAAGCCGACGTCGATGCCGTGGTTGCGGTGCGACAGCCGGGTGAAGTGGCGAACGAGGTCGAGCTCGGCGACCTCGGGCAGCGCAGGTGGCTGCGCGGCGAGCTCCACCCCCGGCAGCGCCTCGGCCGGGTCGACGGGCGGCACGTCGAGCGCCGGCAGGCTTGACGCCCGCCGGCCCGCGCGGGACTTGTCGAAGATCGTCGGCTCGGAAGCCGCGCGGTCACCCATCACCGGCATCAGCGCGCCTCCTGCAGCGGCCCGTAGGTGAACCGGTCGGGAAACGCGCAGAGCTCGAGGGCTCGCGCGAGGCCCTCGACCTCCTCGGCGGTGCGCCGCTCGGTGACGGCGACCATGACCGCGCCCGCAGCCGGCCCGTCCGGCACGACCGGCCCGACGAGGTGGCCGCCCGCGTGCAGCCGCGCCACGACCGCGTGCGGGTCGGCCACGTCGAGGCGGAGGGGGAACTCCTTCAGGAAGGGACCGTCGACCGCGAGCTCGACCCCCTCGATACGGGTCAGCCGCTGCGCGGCGTGGCGCGCGCGCGCGAGGCACGTGCGGGCCAGCTCGCGCAGTCCCTGCGGACCGAGCCACGAGAGGTAGACGAGCCCCGCGACGGCGGTGAGCGTCTGGTTCGTGCAGATGTTGCTCGTGGCCCTCTCCCGCCGGATGTCCTGCTCTCGGGGCCGCAGGGTCATCACGTAGCCGCGCCGGCCGCGGCGGTCGACGGTCTCCCCGACGAGCCGTCCCGGAAGACGCCGGACGTCCTCCTTGCGGCAGGCGAGAAAACCGAAGGTCGGTCCTCCGTAGACGAGGCCCTGCCCGAGCGGCTGGCCCTCTCCGACGACGAGGTCGGCGCCCTGGCTGCCGGGCGTGGCGAGCAGGCCCACCGCGGTCGGCTCGAGCTTCACCACGAGCTGGGCGCCCGCGGTGTGGGCCGCCTCCGCCCAGCTGCGCACGTCCTCGACGATGCCGAGCGCGTTCGGCTGGGCGAGGACGACCGCGGCGGTGTCCGGCGCCACGTCGGCGACCGGAGTGCGGCCGCTGGCGTCGACGGGCAGCTCGTCGATCGCGCGGCCGAGAGGATGGCCGTAGGTGCGTACCACCTGGCGCGACGGGGCGTCGAGGGCCGACGACAGGTGCACCCGGTTGCGGCGCGTGGCCGCGCAGGCCATCGACGCCGCCTCGGCCACCGCGCTGCCGCCGTCGTACAGGCTCGCGTTGGACACCGGCAGGCCGGTCAGCTCGCTGATGACCGTCTGGTACTCGAACAGCGCCTGCAGCAGCCCCTGGCTCACCTCCGGCTGGTAGGGGGTGTAGGCGGTGAGCAGCTCCCCGCGCGACACGAGCGCCGGCACGATCGCGGGCACCACGTGGTCGTAGGCGCCGCCGCCCGCGAAGCACACCGCGCCCTCGTGGTTCGCCGCGGCGAGCGCTGCGAGACGGCCGACGACCTCGTCCTCGCTCAGCCCTTCGGGCAGGTCGATGGCGGCGCCGGCGCGGGCGCGGACGGCTTCGGGCAGGTGCTCGAACAGCGCGGGGAGCGACGGCTTGCCGACGACCTCGAGCATCGCGGCGACGTCGTCGGCGGTATGGGGGGCGAAGCGCACAGGGCCGACTCCTCCTGGTTCGAACGAAAGCCCCGCAACCTAGCCTAGTCTGCGCCCCCCGGCACGCGAGCGCTCAGGCAGGGCGGGCGACAGACGGGCGACATGCCTCCGGCGGCGGTCGCCCGCTCTCAGCCGCCGGCCTGGCTGCGCCGGGCGCCCCCCCGGCGGCCCGTGACGGGCGGGACTGCCCGCTCGGCCGGCAGCTCGGTGATCCGCGCTTCGAGCTCCTCGTAGAGGGGCGCGACGGCGATGGCGAACACGCCCTGGCCGCGGCTGATGAGGTCGATGATCTGGCGGTTGTCGTCGAGGGCGTAGACCTTTCGGCCGTCGCTCATGAGCGTCAGGTGCTTGAGCGACAAACCCCGCTCACGGACGAACTCGATCGCCTGGCGGATGCGCTGGAGGCTCACGCCGGTGTCGAGCAGGCCCTTGATGACCTTCAGCTGGACGATGTCGTCGAAGGAGTACAGGCGCTGGGATCCCGATCCCTCCGCGCCACGCACCGAGGGAGTGACGAGGCCGGTCGTCGTCCAGTAGTCGAGCTGGCGGTAGCTGATGCCGGCGATCTTGCAGACCGCCGGGCCCCGGTAGCCGGTCTGCGCGTCCTCGAGACCGGGCAGGGGGATGTCGCGCAGGTAGCGGTTGGGGCGCGGCGTGGGCACGAGCCGTTCCTTCGCTCGGTTGCGGCTCGGACGCGGTCACCTCGGGTCGCCGACGGCACCCTCACCGTCCGAGTATTTCACCGCCGTGATTACGCGGGCCATCACCGTAGGGCAACCGGCGGGACGGGTCAATGCGGCGAGCGGTTTTCCGGCGGTGGGACGGGACGGAGTGCTGGGCAGGCGCCGTGCGCGAGCCGGGACCGCGGCCTACCGGAAGTCCTCGGGGCTCACCTGGTCGAGGAACTCTTTGAAGCGCTCGACCTCGTCCTCGTCCTCGTCCTCGATCTCGATGCCGGCCTCGCTCAGGACCGCCTCGTCGGCGTAGAGCGGCACGGTGGCCCGGACGGCGAGGGCGATGGCGTCCGACGGGCGCGACGACACGGAGATGGACTGGCCGTCCTGGGTCATCTGGATCTCGGCGTAGAAGGTGCCGTCGCGCAGCTCGGTCACGACGACGCGGTCGACGACGACCCGCAGGTGCGACAGGAGGTCGCGCATGAGGTCGTGGGTCATCGGCCGCGCGGTAACGATGCCCTGCAGGGCGAAGGCGATCGACGTCGCCTCCACCGCCCCGATCCAGATGGGCAGGAAGCGGTCGCCGCTGCGCTCCTTCAGCAGCACGATCGGCTGGTTGTGCGGCAACTCGACCCGCACTCCCACCAGCTCCAGCTCGATCACAAGGCGCTCCTTGGCTGCAAGCGTCGACGACGGCGAGTGTACGTTGCCCCTGCGACCCCCTCAATCAACCCCGGCCGCCCCGGCGGCCCCCGCGCACGCGAGCCTCACGTCACGCTGCGCGGTCGATCTCGTGCAGGCGCGCGAACGTCCGCAGAGCCTCCTGCACCGCAGCCCCGGCACGGACCGCCGCCGGCGCCTCCGGTACCTCGCCGACGCCGGTGGCCGCCCGCAGGGGGACGCTCCGCTCGACCGCGCCGTCGATGAGCAGCTGGGCCTCGCCAAGGACCGACCCGGCGGCGACGGGGCGGTCGACGACCGGCGGGACGACGGTTCGCCACGTCACCGCGGGCCCGTCGGCCGGCACGGTCCTGCCGAGCGCATCGTCGGCCAGGAGCGTGACAGCCGCGTCGGCCCAGCGGTAGACGGTCACGGGCGCGCCCGCCTGTACCGGCTCGGCGCGACGGAAGTCGCCGAACCCGTGGTCGAGCAGACGGGCGGTGTCTCCGAAGCTGTCCTCGCTGCGGAGCACGACCGCGTAGAAGGTGCGCCCATCGCGGGTGGCGCTGCCGACGAGGCTGTAGCGCGACAGGTTCGTGAAGCCCGTCTTCACCCCCGTCGCGCCGGGGTAGGTGCCGATCAGCTCGTTGCGATTCGTCATCGGCGGCAGGCCGGGGACAGTGAGGCTCGCCGCGCCCGCCCATGCCGCGATGTCGGGGTGGGCCATGGCGACCTCGGCGAGCCGGGCGAGGTCGAGCGGGGTCGCCCGGTGCCCGGGGTCGTCGGTCAGCCCCGAGGCGTTGAGGAACTGTGTGCCGGTGAGCCCCAGCTCGGCGGCTCGGGCGTTCATGCGTCCGACGAAGGCGGCCTCGCTGCCGGCGACGTGCTCGGCGATGGCCTGCGAGGCGTCGTTGCCGCTGCGGAGCATGAGGCCGGCGAGGACCGAGCGCGCCGGTATGCGCTGGCCGGCCGCGAGACCGAGGCTCGCCCCCTGCTGGGCCGCCGCACCCGGCGAGACGACGAGCTCGTCGTCGCCCGCGCCCGCCTCGAGGGCCACGAGCGTCGTCATGATCTTCGTCGTCGACGCCATCGGCCGGCTGACGGTCTCGTCCCTGCCGTAGAGCACGCGCTGGTCGGCGGGGTCCCAGAGGACGGCGCCGGCTGCGGTCACCCGGGGCGGCTGGGCCCACGCCGGCGCCCCTGCTGCGGCGAGCGCGAGCAGCACCGCGGCGACGGCGACAAGCCACCGTGCAACCCCCCCCACCCGCGCTAGCCCCGGTGGACGTAGGTGCGCAGCGCGCGCACGAGCAGCGCACGCTTCATGCGCCCGGTGAGCCCGGCGAGCTCCTCGAGCTGGCGGGTGGCCTGCCGCCGCGCCTCCGGGTTGCGCTGGCGCAGCAGCGGCGTCACGAGCTGCTCGAAGAGGGCGAGCTCACGGTCGACGAACTGGCGGTACATGCGCAGGTGCCGTGGCTCAAGACCGAGCCGCAGCAGGTCGCGGGCGGCGCGCGCGGCGAGCAGGTCGTCCGCGTCGAACGCTGCCCCGTCGTCGCCGCGGTCGCCGACGATGCCGTACTCGCGCAGGGACTTCACCGCGTCCGCTTCCAGACCGGTTGCGTCGCAGAGCTCCCGCAGGGACAACGACACGCGGGCGGCGGGCTGGTCGAGCAAAGGTCCGGAGTCGCCGACCGCGGCCTCGAGCGCTCGGGCGATCTCGGCGGCGCGCTTCGACGCCAGGCCGTCGCCGTCGACGGTGTCGTCGGTTGGCGCCCGGACATCGCCGGCCGGCTCGCCGGCGTCGAGACGTTCGAGCTGCTCGCGGATCACCCGCAGCGGCAGGTAGTGGTCACGCTGGGCGGAGAGGATGAAGCGCAGGCGGTCGACGTCGTCGTCGGTGAACTTGCGGTAGCCCGACTCGGTGCGGTCGGGGTAGATGAGCCCTTCGCTCTCGAGGAACCGGATCTTGGAGATCGTGATGTCCTCGAACTCCTCCTTCAGCTGGTTGAGCACCTCGCCGATCGTGAAGCCGTCCGCCGCCACAGCCCTACCTGCGGCTCACTGCGCGGGCTCAGCCACGAAGGCGACGAGCTTGAACTTGCCGATCTGGACCTCGTCGCCGGTGTTGAGCATCTGGTCGTCGGCACGCCGGCCGTTCACGTAGGTGCCGTTCAGGCTGCCGACGTCGTGGACCCAGAAGCGCTGGGCGTCGCGGCGGAACTCCGCATGGCGGCGCGACACGGTGATGTCGTCGAGGAAGATGTCGCTGTCGGGGTGGCGGCCGGCGGACACGACGTCGCGGTCGAGCAGGAAGCGGGCACCCTCGTTGGGTCCCCGTGCCGAGACGAGCAACGCCGTCCCAGGTTCGAGGTCGCGGACGATGTCCGCGGCTTCGAGCGCGGACGCCTGCTCCTCGACGGCTTCCTGGGGGTCGTCCGCGCGCAGGGCACCGGTCGTCGTGTCCCCGCTCGTCGAGGCCGTTGCGAGCGGGCGGCCGCAGTTGCCGCAGAAGTTGCTGTCATGGGGGTTCTGGTGCCCGCAGTGCGTGCAGTACATCATCTCCCCTACCCGATCGACAGGCAGCATGTCGAGTCTGGCGCGGCATGGTAGCACCGGCGAAGGGGTGGCCGCGGGACCGTTGTACCGTCGGTTATGTCGACTCCGTGAGCTTGCTGTAGTCGTCCGCGCGGAGCAGCCCGTCGACGCCTGCCGGGTCGTCCGCCTCGATCACGACCATCCACCCCTGCCCGTACGGATCGGAGTTGACGAGCTCGGGTGCGGACTCGAGCGTTTCGTTGCGCTCGACGATCGTGCCGTTCACGGGGGCGTAGAGGTCCGAGACGCTCTTCGTGGACTCCACCTCGCCGAACGGCTGGCCGGCCTCCACACGCGTGCCAGTCGCCGGCAGGTCGACGTAGACGACGTCGCCGAGCGCGTCCTGCGCGTAGTGGGTGATGCCGACCGTCACCCGGCTGCCTTCCCGGCGTGCCCACTCGTGCTCCTGGGTGTACCGCAGGTCTTCGGGGTTCACGTGCCGCTCTCCTCCTCGCCGCCGGGATGCGGCCAGGGATGCTACCGCCTTCCCCGGCTCACTCGGCGGCCTCGACCGTGACCGGCTCGCCGAAAACGAACGACGTCGGCTGGCCTCGCGCAGGCACGGTGAGCTGCGCACGGGAGTCGACGGTCGCGGTCACGCCGTCGCCGGCCCGCTCGAGGGTGTCGACGACGCCGTTGGGGATGGCCAGCGCGCGGGCCATCGTCTCGGCCGGCCCGACGGCGGCGACCCGGTAGGGGGAGGTGACGGGCGTGCCGTCGACGAGGAGGCGGTTGTTGCGCACAGTGAACGCCGAGGAGACCACGAGACGGACCCCGTTGACGTCGATGGCCTCCGCACCAGCGTCGCGCAGCTCCTGCACGGTGTCCACGAGGTGCTCCGGCCCGAGCGCCCCGCGGGGGTCGTCGACGGTGAGCACGATCCCTTCCCCCTCGGCGGCCACGACGCCGGCGAGGATGCTGAAGTCCTGCAGTCGGCGCTCGAGGTTGCGCATCGCCAGCCCGTCACGCTCCGCGGACTCCTCGAAGGCGAGGAGCGTGAGGCGCAGGTCGGTGAACTCGCTCTGGAGCCGGTCGCTCTCGGCTGACAGGTTCGCGAGGATCGTCGCGAGGTCCTCCTCCCGCTCCCCCTCGAGCTGCGTGCCGAGGCTCTCGCCGGCGCGCAGCTGGGTCACGAGCAGGAAGCCGAGAACGCCGCACGCGAGCGCGATCGCGGCGGTGCTCATGGTGCCTCGCCGACGCGGCCGGTCGGGGGCAGCGGGAGCGGGGCGCTGGCGGGGGGCGGTGGCGGTCCCCGCCTCGCTGCGCTGCGCGGCGTCAGGGGTCATCGCATATCCATCGTAGGGCCCCCGGGCCCACGCGGAGCGCTCATGCCCGGAACAGGTGCCGGCGCACGGCGGCGAGGTTCTGGAAGATGCGGACGCCGAACACGAACAGGACCGCGGTGGACAGCTCCTGCCCGGCGCCGAGCTGGTCGCCGAGGAACACGAGGAAGACGGCGAGCACCACGTTGGTGAGGAAGGACACGAGGAAGACCCGCTCGTCGAAGGTGCCGTCGAGCCTCGCCCGCGCCGCACCGAAGATGGCGTCGAGCGCGGCGATCACCGCGACGGGCAGATAGGGGGCGAGCGCACTCGGCACCGTCGGCTGCAGGAGCAGCCCGAGCAGCGCGCCGACGACCAGGGCGATGAGCGGGATCACGGCTGGTCCTCGGCGACCTGCAGGCCGGGGACGTCACCGACCGGCTCGGCCGCGCGCAGCTGCACGCTGCCGCCGTAGGGGGCGAGGTCGAGGGTGTCGACGACCTCGGTGGCGAACCCGAGCCCGTACACCTCCGTCCAGATCGCGAACTGCTCGGCGATCTCCGACCGGGCGAAGTCCACGGCGAGGCGGTCGGGGTTGCCGATCGCCTCCACGACGTAGGGCGGGGTCAGGACGCGGTAGTTCACGAGAATCTGGCGGCCGGCACGGCGCAGCGCGGTCGTCGCGATGATCCGCTCGCCGTTCACGGCCACGGCCTCGGCGCCCGCTCCGAACAGGGCGTTGACCGCGAGCTGCAGGTCCCTGTCCTGGATGCGGCAGTCCTCCTCCCGAACGGAGCAGCCCGTCACGGCGTCGGCGAAGGTCACCCGCAGGCCCGGACCGGTGAGGCGGGTCAGCCCGGCCGCCTGCTCGACCTGGGTGAGGTAGGCGGAGAGGCTCGGCGCGCCGGCGGCCACGTCGGCCTCGGCCTCCGCCACCCGCGCCCGGAGATCCTCGAGTCGAGCGGACAGCTGCTCGGTGTGCTCGCTGCGGGCGTTGATGAGGGCGATGAGCTCCGCCTTGCGGGCGTCCTGCTCGAGGGCCGACGTCCGGCCCGCCGACAGCCCCGCGACGAGGAAGAAGCCGACGAGGAGCGCACCGATGGCGGTCAGAGCGCTCACAACGGGCGGCGACCACGGCCGCGACCACCGGGTGGGTGGCCCGAGCGGGTAATCGTGCGCGGGTTGGTCGGCCAGCCCCGACGCCTTGGCCAGGTTCGTCATCGCCCGGCAAAGCCTACCACCGGCACCTGCCGAAACCGCTGGTCAGGGGCGGGACGAGCGGAGCGCGAGCGCAGCGCGGGTGTACTGGCCCGCCGCGACGTAGTAGGCGACCACACCGACCCCGGCGAGGACCCACGATCCGGTCCGCAGCTCGCGCATGGCTGCCCATCCAGCCTCGGCGAGCAGGAAGCCGGGCAGCGCCCCGAGCAGGCACGCCGTCGCGGTCTTGCCGACCCGCGTGACCGGTATGGGCGGGATGGCGCGGAAGACGGCCGCAGCGCCGACGAGGAGCACGAGGTCACGCCCCACGACGAGCGCCACGAGCCACCACTGGACGATCCCGGCGGCGAGCAACGTGAGTGCGACCGTCGCGAGCAGCACCCGGTCGATGAGCGGGTCGAGCACCTGCCCGAGGCGCGAGACCTGGTCGAAGCGGCGCGCGACGTAGCCGTCGACCCAGTCGGTCGCGGCGACGACGACGAGCACCCCGAACGCCGCGGCGGCCGCCTCCCGGGCGAGCAGCAGCCAGACGAACAACGGCAGGCCGAGCAGCCGCAGGAGGGTGATCGCGTTCGCCGCCGTCAGCACGCGGTCGTGGACGACGGCAGGCCCGTCCCCGCGGGCACCCCACGCGAACTGCCGCAGCCGGTCGGGTCTCATGTGCGGGCAGCGTAACCTTCGCCGCCGACCGTGACCGCCGACGGGCTCGTGCTAGCCTTGGTCCATCCGCGGGATGTGGCCCAGTTTGGTCCAGGGCGCCGGTCTGGGGGACCGGAGATCGGGGGTTCAAATCCCCCCATCCCGACTGGGAAACAGAAGGCGCAGGTCATACTGCGTATTCGCACGCCAGAGGCCCCCGTAACCGGAGGGCTCTGGCGTGAATGCTCACAGAATGCTCACGGGAGCGGCGTCAGGTCAACACCCCTTCCCCGGCGTCGTCGGCGTCGGGCGCTGCTTGGATGATCCGGGCGACGCGCGCGTCGGCCTCTGCCTGCATGCCGGGGGTGACGTCGCTGTAGACATCGCCGGTTATGGCGATGGACGAGTGCCCGAGCACTGCCACATCTGGATCGGAAGGTCCCGTTCCTTCTCACGTGGCGTCCCCGACCCGCCCTCCTCGAGGGCGTCGACACCCTCCGGAGAAGCGGGAGCGCGTTAACACCAGGCGTTAGTTGGACTCAGTTAGTTGGCCGCTGACCCTGACGTGACGGAGCCATCCTACCGGAGAGCAGCTGCGACCGTCCCCCTTGCTCGGCGCGGTGTACCGCGTTGCTGGGCACCCCGCCCCGGAACTTCCGAGAGCCGGGGATCCCGGAACGTTTTGCGGTGGGAGGTCCACCATCGGATATCTCGCTCATGCTTGCACCACCGCCCGGCGACACGCGGGGATTGCGGACCTCGTCTGATCGGCGACCTCGCATTATCCCAAAGCGCCTAGGTCACCACGCTTGGGGCCCCCTTGCCTCGCTCTCGGCGGAGTTCCTCGGCCATCTGCCTTCCCAGGTGGACGACCGCTGGGACGATGTCTTCCTCGGGGACGGTGGACACGACCTCGCCGCGTTGGAGGATCTGGCCCTTGCCTTTGCCGGCTGCCACCCCGAGGTCGGCCTCGCGCGCCTCTCCGGGGCCGTTGACCACGCAGCCCATGACCGCAACCCGCAGGGGCACGTCGATGCCCGCGAGGGCGGCCTGCACCGCTTCGGCCAATGCGAACACGTCGACCTCCGCCCGCCCGCACGAGGGACAGGAGACGAGGTCAAGCCCCCGCCCTCGTAGATGCAGCGCCTCGAGGATGGCGATGCCGGCCTTGACCTCCTCCACCGGGTCGGTCGACAGGGACACCCGGATCGTGTCACCGATGCCCTCGGCCAGCAGCGTCCCTATGCCCACTGCGGACTTCGGGACGCCGGTGCTGGGCGGTCCGGCCTCGGTTACACCCAGATGGAGCGGATAGTCCGTGCGCGCCGCCAAGAGGCGGTAGGTCTGAATCATCACCCACGGGTCGGAGTGCTTCACCGAGATTTTGATGTCGCTGAACCCCACCTGTTCGAGGAGGCCGACCTCGTCAAGGGCGGACTCCACCAGCGCCTCCGGTGTCACCCCGCCGTGCTTTTCCCGCAGTCGCCGTTCGAGCGATCCCCCGTTGACGCCGACGCGTATGGGGATGCCCCGCTCTCTGGCCGCGTCGGCGATGAGTTGCACCCTTGAGCGGTCCCCTCCCTTGTGGATGTTGCCCGGGTTGATGCGCACGCCCGCGCAGCCGGCTTCGATCGCCGCCATCGCGTAGCGCCACTGGAAGTGGATGTCGGCGACGACCGGCAGGGTGGACTTGCGGGCGATCGCGGTCAGGGGCTCGGCATCGTCGCCGCGCGGACAGGCCACCCGGACGATGTCGGCGCCGGCAGCCGCGAGCGCGGCGATCTGCTGCAGCGTGGCGTCCACATCGCGGGTCGGAGTGGTCGTCATGGATTGGACGCTGACGGGGGCGCCGCCGCCCACGTCGACGGTGGCGAGGCGGATACGCCGGGTGGCGCGCCGGCGAGGCGGTTTCAGATGCGTTGGGGGCGACGCGGCGGCGTCGATGACGGGGAGGAAGGAAGTCAACGGCGAAACACCTCCGGGTGTCGGTCGGGACGGAGGACGTACCCGCGCAGACGGAGCCCTTGCAGGCACCGCCGGCAGACGAAGGGCGCTGGAGGTTTTGGATTCGGGTACGGTGGCCGCCGTGTCGCCTGTTGTCGACCGGGAGATCGAAGCCGCTCTCGTGGTGGTTTCCTCGGATCCTGCGGATGTCCTCGCCCGCCTGCGGGAGCTCCGGAGGGTCGAACCCTACGGGCTTGAGCCCCGCTCCGAGCAGCGCCTCCTCGACCGCTACCTCGATACGCCTTCCGGCGCCCTGTGGGATCGGCGCCTCGCGCTGCGCGAGCGTTGGGTGGACGGCGAGTGCGAGCTTGCGCTGAAGGGGCAGCTTGGGCCTCGCGAGCGTTTGGAGATCGCCGGGCCTCAAGGCGGTGCGACGTGGCGACGCATCGAGGCTGCGCTGCGTGCGCGGGAGATCCGAGTCCCTTCCAGCGCCTGGCGGGTCATTCAGGAGCGCAGCATGAGGAGAGAGCGGCGGGCGATGACCTCCGAGGACTGGACGCTGGCCGAGCTTGATCTCGATGACGTGGCCTACCGCTTCGGGACACGGACGGTGCGGTTCTTTGAGGTGGAGATCGAGCTGGAGGACATCGGGGCCGACCTCGACGCGCTCGTCCGCGCGGTGCAGCGGGCTGTCCCTGAGTTGCGCGAGTGGCCATACGACAAGCTCGTCACCGGCGCTGCCATGGCGATCGGCCTCGACAAGGACCAGCTGCGCGTCAGCGCCAGGGGCGCGCTGCTGCCCGAATCCCTCGAGCAGCTCGGTTGCCGGCTCGCGGCCGGACAGACGTGAGCAGCTCGTCGTCAGGCTTCCCGCGACACGACGAACCGCGCCAGGTCTTCGAGCTCGGCGCGGACCGCGACGGCGACCGGCTGGGAGTCCAGCGACCGCAGGGCGAGATGTATCTCGTGCTCGACAAGCTCGGCGGTCCATTGTCTGGCTCCGCTTCGTTCCAGCAGGTCGGTGGCCTTGGCGACGTCTCGGTCGCCGAGGCGCTCCTGCGAGAGGATTTGGCGCAGCTGCGCTCGCCACGGGTCGTCACCGCAGAGGGTGAAGACCACGGGCAGGGTCTTCTTGCGCTGCCGCAGGTCGTTGCCGATGGGCTTGCCCGTCACGGCGGGCTCCCCCCAGGTGCCGAGGAGGTCGTCGACGGCTTGGAAGGCTAGGCCCAGGTGGCGGCCGTAGGACGCGAGACCTTCGACGAGCCCGGTCGGAGCGCCCGCCAGGTGCGCTCCGATCGCTGAGGAGCAGGACATAAGCGCCGCGGTCTTGGCCGCGGCCATGTCCATGCACTCGGCGACGGACACGTCAAGCCGGTGCTCGAACGACAGGTCGGCCTGCTGGCCCCGGATGAGATCCCGCACCGCTTGAGTAAGACGACTAAGCGCCTCCGTGCGGTGCGGTGAGGGGCACTCGGTGAGCACCTGCCACGCGAGGGTGAGCAGGGCATCGCCCGCAAGGATCGCCGGTCCTTCGCCGAACACGGTCCAGGCGGTGGGCTGGTGGCGACGCCGCCCGTCACGGTCGATCACGTCGTCGTGGAGGATAGACCAGTTGTGCACGAGCTCGACGGCCATGGCGCCGGCGAGGGCGTCTTCGGGACGGGCCCGGGCGGCTCGGGCCGACAGGAACACCAGCGCCGGGCGCAGAGCCTTCCCTGCCCGGGGTGCGCCGGTCTCGCGTCCCTGGGCGTCGCTCCACCCGAAGTGGTAGCCGCACAGCAGACGGCTCTTCGGGCAGAGTGTGCCGATGGCCGCCAGCAGCGCCGGGTCGACGAGGCTGCGGGCGTCGGTGAGGGCGGGTGGCGCGGTACGGACGGGCATCGGCTGGAAGGACGCCGCTACCCGCGCAGGCTCGACGCCGCAGCGGCCTGTGCGTCGTCGGGCAGGCGGTCGGCGGCGATGAGAAGGTAGTGAAAGCTTTCTTCCCTGTAGGCGGTGAGGAACGCCTCTTCGATGCCCGTCTTCACGGAGGCTTGCTGCCGCAGCTCCCAGTACGGGAGGGTCGCCCTGGTGAGGTCAACCACGTTGATGGGCACAAGCCCGTTGGCGGCCATCGCCGTGAAGTACCGGCTTCGCGGGTGGATGTCGCACACGTAGTGCTCGTTGATCCGACGAACGGCCGCGGAGGGGTCCTTGTCCTGCACGTCGTTGTAGCAGCCGGTGATGCAGACGTAGCGGCCGCCGTCTTGCAGCAGACGAGCGAACTCGGAGAACAAGTCGAACAGATCGACGTACATCGTCGTCTCGTTCGTCCAGATCCCGCGGTAGGAGCCGGCCGGCAAGCCGGTGTCGAGCATGTTGCGGAAGTGGAACCGCACACGGTCCGCACAGCCCAGCACCTTCGCCTGCCGGCGGGAGAACTCGACCTGGTACTGCGAGATCGTGACGCCGTCCACCGCGCAGCCGAGACGTTCGTGGGCCATGATGCTCGTGCCGCCCCGGCCGGAACCCGCGTCGAGCAGGCGGTCGTGCGTGCCGACAGGGCCGAGGTGGTCGAGCAGCAGGTCGGCCTGGGCGGTCTCCAGGCGGTGGAGTTCCTTGATGATGCGTTCCTCGAGGGTGTCCTCGGACCCCTGCAGCACGGTCGAGTCGACCTCACCGATCCCGTAGTGGTGGTGGTAGAGCCCGTCGACGTCGCCGAGGCGAAGGTTCACCGGGTCTTGTTGGTTCGTGTCCCAGTAGGCCGCAACGGCGCGTTGAAACTCGTTGCGTAGGACGCGTTCCGCGGCGGGGGTCGATGTGTCCATGTGCTCCTCCTCTTCCTGGGTCAGCGGTCACGCTGGCCGGGTGTTGTAGCGAGGACTGGTGCGGTGCCACTCGCGGTTGCCTCCCAGCCAGGCCCAGATGCCGGTCAGGAAACGTCGGAGCGTCGGGGAGCCGGCGAGGCTGAGCGCCGCAGCCTCCACCTCCACGGTGCGCACGAACTCGTCGTGGATCTCCACGGTGCGCTGGATGGCCTCCCGCTGGGAACAGCGCTCCTCGGCGGCGATGAGCTTCGGCAGGTTGAAGTCCTGTCCCGACTGCTCCTTGGCGACCGAGTGCAGGTCGTTGACCAGGACGGTGGCGCTGCCGGCCATGGTGAACACCCGGCGAACCCGTTGGTCGGCGAACTCGTCCGGCGGGAGCTCGTAGCCGCCCACCGCGTCGATCAGGACCATGCAGGGCAGGAAGCTGTTCTCGTGACGGTGGGTGAGGTACTGCCAGACCGGCGGAGTCCGCCCCTGCGCGCGCCACTCCCCCTCCTGGTTGTAGGCGACGAACATGACGGCCAGCTCGTGGCGCAGCCGGGCCATCTGCGTGGCCGTGGCATACCGGGCGAGGCCCTCCAGGCTCGACCGGTACGCGATCAGCACGGAGTCTTCGTGAACGGCGCTTTCGAGGGCGGGGGCGTAGGGGGGCGGCAGGTGCGCCGGGTCGACGACCGCGTCGGCCAGCACCAGACGCGTGGCGAGCTGCTTGGGGTCTGCCCCCAGCGACGCGTCGTCAACGTAGTGGTCGTCCGTGGCCCACTCCGCCAACGCGCACTTCGCTGCCGCCAGGAGCCGGTCGGGGTCGTCCGAGTCGGGGTGGGCCAGCATGATGAGCCGTCCCACGTTGGCCGAGCGGACCTCGTCCAGCTTGCCGGGATAGATTCCCACCTCCTCGGCCCACTCGACGAGCCGTTCGTTGACCTCCTCGCCGAGGGCCACGTCGTCGCGGACCGGCCCCGGGCAGTACAGCTCGGGCACAGCCGTCTCGTCGGAGGGCGAGGCGGGGGTCCGCAAGGATGCGGTGCCCAGCCCCGTCGGCCCGTCGGGGGCAGGCTTGGGCGCGGCGGTGGGCGCGGTCGCGGGCAGGGCGACCGGGGACCGCGGGGACAGTCGGGCCGCCCCGGTCCCCAGTCCGACGGGCGCCAGGGGTAGCGCCGGCCTGGCTGCCGCGGCCGGGGCGTCCGCGTGCGGTGCGTCGAGGAGGCCGGGCTCCGTCGCGAACGGATCCCCCGGTCCTTCGGGGCTCGGCTCGGGCAGCGTGCTCGGGGCACGGGCGCTCGTGCGGGCGAGCAGGGTGGCGACAAACTCCGCGAGGTCGTCGGTGCCCGCCGGCGCGGTCAGCCGGGACAACATCGACATCGCCTCTCCTTCATCCGTTGCGGAACCGGGCGCGGGCCGGTCTGCGGGCGGGCGGGCTCGTCATCGGCGCCTCACCACCGAGGGCAGCGTGAAGTGCGCGGTCTCGCGGGTGATCGCGCGTTCCTCGACGGTGATCGGCCCGAGCGTGGACAGGTGGGCGAGGACGTCGCCGACCAGCCGCTCGGGCGCGGACGCGCCGGCCGACAGCCCGACCACCCGAGCGCCCGCCAGCCATTGGGCACGGATGTCCGTGGCGTCGTCGACGAGGTGGGCGGGTGTGCCCTGGCGGCGGGCGACCTCTGCCAGGCGCTGGGAGTTGGACGAGTTGTCCGAGCCGACGACAAGGACGAGGTCGGCCTCGCGGGCCACCGCGGCCAGCGCTTCCTGGCGGTTGGTCGTGGCGTAGCAGATGTCCTCGGAGGCGGGTCCCCGCAGGGCCGGGAAGCGGGCCCGGAGGGCGTCGATCGTCTCCGCGGTCTCGTCCACCGCCAGGGTTGTCTGGGTCACATACGACACACGGGCCGGGTTGTCGACCGCCAGCTGTTCGACGTCGGCGGGGCTTTCGACCACGACGATGTCCTGCGGGGCCTCCCCGAGGGTCCCCTCGACTTCCTCGTGGCCGGCGTGACCGATGAGGACGACGGTGTCGCCCCGGGTGGCGAACCGCTGGACCTCCGCGTGGACTTTGCTCACCAGGGGACAGGTGGCATCGACGACGTCCAGCTGCCGGCGCGCAGCCTCGGCCCGGACGGCGGGGGACACGCCGTGAGCTGATAACACCACCGTGGCCCTCTGGGGCACGGCGTCCAGCTCCTCGACGAAGACCGCGCCGCGGTCGCTCAGGTCTGCCACCACGTGACGGTTGTGGACGATCTGCCTGCGCACGTAGATGGGTGGCCTGCGCGTGTCCAGCAGGCGCTCGACGATTTCGATGGCCCGTTCGACGCCGGCGCAGCTCGCTCGGGGCGAGGCGAGCAGGACGGTGCGGGGCTCGCCGGACGTCCACGTTCGGGCAGCGCCGCCCGTGTCGGTCATGGGGTCCACCGCCCGCTGGCACCCGCCCCGCCGGCACCCGCCGCCGCTTCCCGACGCCCGGTCTCGACGTCTTCGAGGACCCCGAGGGCGTCGGGGATGAGGATGGCCGCTGAGAAGTACGCGCTGACGAGGTAGGAGATGATGCCCTTCTCGTCGATGCCCATGAACCGGGCGGACAGGCTGGGTTGGACTTCGTCGGGGATGCCGGTTTGGTGCAGGCCGACGACGCCCTGGTCGTCCTGCCCGACGCGCATGGCCATGATCGAGGTGGTGCCGGACTCGGTGAGGGGGATCTTGTTGCATGGCAGCAGCGGCACATCCCGCCAGGCGTGCACCGTCCGCCCGTGCAGTCGGACGGGTTGGGGGTAGATGCCGCGACGGTTGCACTCCTGCCCGAAGGCGGCGATGGCGCGTGGGTGGGCCAGGAAGTAGCGCGTCTTGCGGCGTCGGGACAGCAGCTCGTCGAGGTCGTCGGGGGTGGGCGGACCTGTCCGCGTGTGCAGCCGCTGGGAGAAGGCCACGTTGGGCAGCAGCCCGAAGTCGGCGTTGTTGACGATCTCATGCTCTTGGCGTTCCCGCAGGGCCTCGATGGTCAGGCGCAGCTGCTGCCCCGTCTGGTTCATCGGGTCGTTGAACAGGTCCGCCACCCGGGTGTGGATGCGCAGCACGGTCTGGGCGACCGACAGCTCGTACTCCCGTGGGTCGCGGTCGTAGTCCACGTAGGTCCCCGGCACCTGGTCCTCTTGGCGGTGGCCGGCGGCGAGTTCCACGTCGGCCTGGCCGTGCCGGTCGTGCGGGCGTCCTGGCCCGGCCCGGAACCGTTCGAGGTGCGCTTGCAGGGCCGGGGAGCCGGCGGCCACCTCGTCGAAGCGCTCCCGTGTCAGGACCAGTACCGTGGACCGGCTGGCTGCCCGGACGGTAAACGGCCAGCGCTGCGCGCCCAGGGTGTGGTAGCTGAAGTGGTCGCCGTCTCCCAGCACCGCGAGCACGAGGGCTTCGCCGTAGTGACCGGTGCCCAGCTTCTCGACCTTGCCGTGGGCGATGAGGCAGATCTCGTCGGCGGTCTGGCCGGCTTCCACGATGGTCTGTCCTGGTGCGAGGTCGCGCTGGACGAACCGCCCGGCGAGGGTGTCGAGCACCTCCTCGTCGGCGAAGTCCCGCAGCACGGCCAGTTCCCGCAGCTCCTGGGGAATGACCCGCGCATGCGCGCCCTCCTGCAGGAAGGTGATCCGCCCGTCGCCGACGGTGAGCACGAGCCGGCGGTTGACCCGGTAGGTGCCACCCGCGACCTGCACCCAGGGCAGGATGCGCAGCAGCCATCGCGGGGTGATCCCGCGCATCTGGGGCACTGTTTTGGTGGTGGTGGCCAGTTGCCGTGCCGCAGCGGTGCTGAGACTGCGCCGCGGCCGCCCGTCGTCGGTCGCCGCGCTGGCCCCTGTCGGGGTGACGTTTGCTGCCATCGCTCAGCGTTCGCCGGATGCGGGGTGGCCGGTCAGTCGTGCAGGCCGATCTGCACGTCCTCGAGGACCCCGAGGGCGTCGGGCACCAGGACCGCCGCGCTGTAGTAGATGGTGACGAGGTAGGAGATGATGCCCTTCTCGTCCATGCGCATGAAGCGCACGGACAGGCTCGGCTCGTACTCGTCGGGGATGCCGGCCTGGTGCAGGCCGACGACCCCTCGGTCGTCCTCGCCGACGCGCATGAGCATGACCGAGCTCGTTGCCCGGTCGGTGATCGGGATCTTGTTGCACGGCAGGAGAGGAATCCCCCGCCAGGCGGGCACCGTGTGGCCGTCCACCTCGACCGGGGTGGGATACAGCCCCCGCCGGTTGCACTCGCGGGCGAAGGCGGCGATGGTCCGGGGGTGGGCGAAGAAGAAGCCGGGGTTCTTCCACACCACTGACAGCAGCTCGTCGAAGTCGTCGGGGGTCGGCGGACCGGTGCGGCTGTGGACCCGCTGCGGGAAGGCGGCGTTGTGGAGAAGCCCGATCTCAGGGTTGTTGACCATCTCGTGCTCCTGGCGCTCCCGCAGCGCCTGTATGGTCAACCGCAGCTGCTGTTCGGTCTGGTTCATGGGGTCGTTGAACAGGTCAGCGACCCGGGTGTGGACCCGCAGCACGGTCTGGGCGACGGTGAGCTCGTACTCGCGCGGGGCCCGGTCGTAGTCGACGTAGGTACCGGGGACCTCGTCCTCCTGCCGGTGCGCGGAGGCCACCTCGACGCCGGCCTCGCCGAACTGGTTCTGGGGACGGTCCGGCCCTGACACGAACCGCTCGATCTGCGCTCGGAGGGTTGGCGCCTGGTCGGCCACCTCCTCGAAGGCCTGCTCGGAGAGCATCAGCACGATGCAGCGCGTCGCCGCCCGCGCCGTGAACGGCCAGGTGTCCTGCGTCCGGCGAACCCCGGGGTAGCTGATGTGGTCGCCGTCGGCGAGGACCTCCTGCACCGTGGGCTCGTCGTACTTGCCCGGTACCACCTTGTTGACCTTGCCGTGGACGATGAGGCAGATCTGGTCGGCCGATTGACCGGCCTCTAGGATCGCCTCGCCCGGTTCGAATTCCTGTTGGACGAAGCGCTCCGCCAGCGCAGCCAGAACCTCCTCGTCCTCGAAGTCCCTCAGCAGGGCCAGCTCACGAAGCTCGTGGGGAACGACCTGCGCCTGGCCGCCGTTCTGCAGGAAGGTGATCTGACCATCACCGACGGTGAAGACCAGCCGGCGGTTCACGCGGTAGATGCCGCCCGAGACCTGCACCCAGGGCAGAACCCGCAGGAGCCATCGCGACGTGATCCCCTGCATCTGGGGGACCGTCTTGGTCGTCGTTGTGAGCCTGCGGGCCGCCGTGGTGGCCAGGCTCATCTTCGGCTGGCCGTTCTGGGCGGCAAGGTCTTCCGCTGTCTGCGTCATCGCGCAACCCCTTGTCTCTCGTCGTGCCGCTGCAATGGCGACGCCTTTTCATCCAGGCCGAACGCGGCTGACTGCGATGCGTACGTGGCCGAGCCGCCCCCGCGGTAACGTGCTGCGTTCATCGCTCCCGCCCGACGCCGCAGACCTGGACGACAACTTCCCGGTCCCGCGGCCGGTCGAATTCGACGAGCATGATCCGCTGCCACGTCCCGAGCGTGAGGACCCCGTCGGCGACCGGGATGTACTCCGAGTTGCGCCCGGCGAGGATCTGGCGGAGATGGGCGTGAGCGTTCGGTAGTTCGTCGGGTTGCAGGTTCTCGGTGCGGATGTCCAGGTCGTCGTGGAGATAGCCGTTGCCCTCGGGCACGAGCCCGCGCAGCAGCCGCGAGGCGTCGACGAGCAGGCCGCTCTCCTTCTCGTTAAGAAGGACCGCGAAGGTGGTGTGCCGCGAGTAGATGAGGGCGTAGCCCTCCTCGACCGCGGACGTGAGGACGGCCTTTTCGACGTCGGCTGTCACATCGATGACGTCGAACTCACCCGACGTCTTCACCTGGAGCACGTCCCGGTAGACCCTCATGTGGCCGGCCCCCTCTTCTGCATGCACGCCCACGGCGGCGACGGTCCGGGGAACTGCCGGGGCCCTCCCACGGTCGGCGTAGGTGCCATGGGCACGGCCCTCACTCATGGCGACGCCCCGGCTGCGTGCCCTCGCTCGGATCCGTCGCGGCGGCGGGTGGGCCGAGCCCGCCTGCCACATGCCGCTGGATGAACCTCACGATGTCCTCGAAGGTCTTGACGTAGGACCGCTGCTCGTCGGGGAGGTGGGTGATGTGACCGCGCCAGACGAGGTGCGCCGCCTCCTCGACGGTCTCCTCGATCCAGATCCGGACGAGGAAGGTGTGGCTGGCCGGCTCCGCAACAGACACATTGCGCACTCCTACCGGGCATGGCGTCCCGGTTGCGTCCGCGCGAGCGTCTCGAACGCGTCTCAGGGCAGAAAAAAGAGCTGGCGTTCGCTGGGCTCGAGCACCTCCGCAGAACCGCTGCTCATCGCCCTGGCCTGTGCCGTCCGGGCGATGCACGTGTCAGCTGTGCCGCTCCCGGGTCGCGCGGATCGTCTGCTGGACCAGGTTCTCGGCTCGAAAGAGGGCCCGCAAAGCCTCGTGCAGCGCCGAGACGTTCCGGGGAGCCGGGTCAGCGGGCGGGCCGGACAAGGGCCCACCAGCGGTGGTTCCCGAAACGGGTGCGTCGCAGGGCGGATCTATCCCCCTGTCCGCGCGAATCTGCTCGTGAAGACGCACGGTGCGGTTGCCTGGGAGTACACCCAGCTCGTCCGCTAGCGCCTCACTGCACCGTTTGAACTGCCGCAGAGCCGCAGTGCGGTTCCCGGACAGGTAGTGGAGACGCATGAGCCGCCAGTGAGCGCGCTCGTGCGCCGGGTCTTGGCGCAGGAGTTCCTCGCCGTATGTGATGCCTTCTTCAGGTAGGCGCTGCGCCTCGTAGTAGCCGAGCAGCTTTTCCAGCAGCGCGATGTACAGGGCCTTCAGCCGCTCGCGCTCGTACACGCACCAGTCCAGGTAGCAGCCCTCCATCAGGTCGCCTCCATAGACGGACACGACCTGTTGGAGCCGCCGCGCCTGCTGGCCGGTGAGCTCCTCGCCAACCACGAGTCTGACGGGTGCGAACGCATCCTCGACCTCTGCGACGTCCAGCCACAGGTCAACGCACCGCACCGCGACCCAGTCGGTTTCCAGATCGAGGAGGGAGACGGCGTCGCCGGCGCAGCGATCCAGCGCCCGCAGGTGCCACAGGCTCTGGCGCAGGTACTTACGTGACTGAGCCGTGTCGCTTTCAGGCCACAGCTTGCCTGCCAGGACCTCCCGGTGGTGCGGCCGTTCCCGGAACAGCAGGACATAGCACAGCAGCTCCTTCGTACGCCGCCCTGGAAGCGTGTCGAATTTCTCCCGCCCCACCCGCACGTCGAGCTTGCCGAACAGACGGACGGTCCAGGGAGCGCGATCTGCCCGTGACGCCATGGCGGCTCCAGAAAGCGGAGGGTGGGGAAGGTGCCCCGTCCGCGAGCAGTAGGCTACACCCTTACGAGGCGGTATTGGAAGTTCACGTCTATTGTGCGGCTCCTGCCACGACCGCCGTGGTACAGCCCCTCCCGACAACGAGCGGAGCACCACGAGGAGGAACCCAGGGCCCCGTGTTGCCAGAGGAGGAGATCCGGCAAAGTGCGGGGACGCGGGGCGTCCGTGCTCGCCTCGAAGGGCGTGATCTTTAGGTTAGTGACGTGAATGGGCCACGCGTGCTTTGAGCAGCATGCCCGACGGTCGATACAGGGCTCGGGGGTGAGGCAGGCGCTGGGCGGCGTCATGGCGGGCCACCGCTTCGGCACTCACCGGCCGCAGAAGAGGACCGGATCCGGGGCCGCATCGGCACGATGAGCGAACCCACCGCCGACAAGCCCGTGTGATCACCGCATGGCGCCTATGTCTGGCCGTCTCGGGGCGTCCGTAGTAAAACGGCGCAAGCTACGCCAACCCATGCGCGGCCTTATGGGCCCGCTGAGGAGTGATGTTCGTGACGAACGACTCGCCCAGGAAGGGCGTGTCTGAGCCGCCCCTCTCGGGCCCCGTGCCGTCCGGTGACCACCCCTGCCTTTCCAAGTGCGATGTCGCTTAGGTCTGTGGCGGGCGGAAACGGCCAGGCAGCGGCGAAGCGCATGGTGGTGACGGCGGGGCCGAGGATGGCAGACCTGCCGCATCTGCGAGGGGCTACTGCCGATGTCAAACGTGCGGTCAGGGTTGTAGCCAGCGTCCTGCCATTCAAGGTGAATAACTACGTCGTCGAGGAGTTGATTGACTGGTCGCGGGTGCCCGACGACCCGATCTACCAGTTGACGTTTCCCCAAGCTGGCATGCTGGCCGGCGAGGACTTCGATCGGGTGGCCGCGACTTTGGATGGCGCCGAAGCGGGCCAGCGAACGCAAACCGTCGCCCACGGCGTCCGGTTGGCGTTGAACCCTCACCCCGGCGACCAGCTTGAGCGCAATCGGCCGCGTCTCGAGGGTGAGGTGGTCAATGGCCTGCAGCACAAGTACCGGGAGACGCTGCTGATCTTTCCCGCTGCCGGGCAGACGTGTCATACCTACTGCGGTTACTGCTTCCGGTGGGCGCAGTTCGTGGGGACGCTGGACCTTCGGCAGGGCTTGCGCAAACCGGACACCGCTGTCACGTACCTGCGGGAGCACCCGGAAGTCACCGACGTGCTGTACACGGGAGGAGATCCCCTGGTGATGGCGGCGCCGGTACTGCGCCGATTCGTGGATCCGCTGCTCGCCGGCGACTTGGAGCATGTGCGTAATATCAGGTTCGGGACGAAGGCGCTCTCATACTGGCCGTACCGTTTCACCTCAGACCGTGACGCGGGACAGATCCTGCGCCTGCTCGAAGATTGCGTGGCTGCTGGCCGCCACGTCGCGGTCATGGCGCATTTTTCACATCCGAGAGAGCTGGACACTCCCGTCGTCGCCGAAGCAATCCGCCTGGTCAGGAACACCGGCGCCGTGATCCGGGCGCAGGCACCTCTGGTCCGCCACGTCAACGACAAGGCCGCCATCTGGTCGACCATGTGGCGGGCGCTGGTGCGGCACGGGTGCATTCCGTACTACATGTTCGTCGAGCGCGACACTGGCGCCCGACGGTACTTCGAGGTGCCGTTGTCACGCGCCTTCGCCGTGTATCGGGATGGGATCGCCCAGGTATCAGGTCTGGAGCGCACGGCACGGGGGCCCGTGATGTCGACATCGCCAGGCAAGATCATCATCGACGGCATCGCCGACATCGCCGGAGAACGAGTTTTCGCGCTCCGGTTTCTGCAGGCACGAAACCCTGACTGGGTCGCTCGGCCCTTCTTCGCTCGCTACACCTCGAAGACCGTCTGGCTGGATGGGCTGCGGCCGGCATTCGGACAGGCTGAGTTCTTTCACGAGCGTGACCACGTACAGGACTGGCGCCAGACAGCCGCGTTGAACTGAGACCGGAGCCACTATGCCCACCAACTGTCGAACTCAGGCATCGGCGCCGCGCCAACCCAGGCGGAGCTGTACTGTACTCTCCTACTGCAACTGGCTATTCCACGTGCTGAGCTAGGCCGCCAAGCAAAGCGCATGAATGCGTGCCGGGATAATCCGGCTACCTCGACCGCCGCACGGCGCCTAACTAACGCAACGCCGCTCGCATACCGTGATGCCTCAGGGCACTGGAATGGAACCGTCGGGTATCCCGACCGCGGTCAGGGTCGGCGGTTACCTGTCAACCTTCGCGGAGCCGCCGCTATCGGTACGCGGGCTGATGTGCACCGGTTGTGGCTGAAGGCGATCATCGGTCGATGCCATGGCCCCGACCGGGGTCAGTGCGGCTGTGACCATGACCGAGTTGGCGTTCGTGAAGTTGGGCGATCACCGTCTGCCAGGTGGTAACGGTCGCGAAGTCACGGGGGTCGGCACGCGCGAAGATCGCCAGCACCTTGTTCGCGCCCAGCTCGCGGCAGGTCCAGCGCGGGCCCGTACCTGGTGTCGACCGGCTCCAAGGCGCGATAGTCCATGGCCAGGTCCACCTCGGACTGCTCCCGGCCGTCCGAGACGCTCAAGCGCACGAACGACGGCTCGGAGCGCTCCTGCTGGACCA
>DATLGH010000060.1 GCA_035540635.1 Egibacteraceae bacterium
CCCACCGCGGCTGGATGCAGTCCGAGGGCCACCGGCGCAACATGCTCAACCGCTACCACGACGCCGTGGGCATCGGCATCATCTGCGACGCCGACGGCACCATGTGGGCCACCATGAACATGGGCCGGTTCACCGGCTCCAGCCGCCCCGCCTACGACAACCACGTCCCGGCCGACCCCATCGTGCACAACAACGACGGCGGGACCACCTGCCGCGACCACAACCGGTCGGCGAAGAGCGCACCGGCCCCCGCGCCGACCCGTGCCCCGACCCCCTCGGCGGCCTGGCCCGGAGAGGCCCGGGTGACGAGCGTGCACGTCGACGGCGAGAGCATCAGCGTGAGCTGGAGCCCTGCGAGCGGCTCGGTCGGCGCCTACGAGGTGCGCCGGGACGGGAAGGCGGTCGCCACGGTTGCATCCGGCACGCGATCGGCGACCCTGGACGGGCTCGCGCCCTCCCACGACTACGACCTGCAGGTCGTGGCGGTCGACGCGGCCGGGGCCCGCCGCGACGGACCGAGCGTGAAGGAGGCGACGACCCGCCCCGCGAGCGCTCCCCCGGCCGGGCTCACCGCGGCGCGGGTCGCCGGTGCGGACCGGGTCGCGACGGCCGTGGCGGTGTCGAAGGCGGCGTTCCCGAAGGGGGCGCCGGCGGCGGTGCTCGCTCGGGCCGACGACTTCGCCGACGCCCTTGCGGGCACCCCGGTCGCGGCGGCGGCGGGCGGGCCCATCCTCCTCACGCCACGCAGTGGGCTGGCCGCGGCCACACGCGACGAGCTCACGCGCCTCGGGGTGCGGACCGTCTACGTCCTCGGGGGGCCCGGCGCCGTGTCCGACGCGGTGGTGAATGCCCTGCCGAGCGCCGCCCAGCGCGTCGCCGGACCCAACCGCTACGCCACGGCGGCTGCCGCGGCTGACGTGCTCGCCCGCCTCGGCGGCCGTCCGAGCGAAGGGGCCTACATCGCCGACGGCCGCCGCGGGTGGCCCGACGCGGTGTCGGTGTCGGCGCTGGCCGGCCACGAGCGGCGTCCCCTCCTCCTGACCGCCGGCGCCGCCCTGCCCGAGGAGACCGCCGCCGCGCTCACCCGCCACGCGGTCGGCCAGGCGACGATCGTCGGTGGCACCGGCGTCGTTCCCCCGGGCGTGCAGGCAGCTCTCGAGCGCGTGGTCCCCCACGTCGACCGCATCGCCGGTGACAGCCGCTACGCCACCGCGGCGGCGGTGCGCTCCCGCGCGCTCGCGGCGGGCATGAACCCCGACCGCACGTGGGTCACGACCCTGCGCAACTGGCCCGACTCGCTCGTCGTCGGGGCGGCTGCCGCCGCAAGCGGTGCGGTGACCGTCGCCGCCGCCGGCGCGCACCCCGCCCGGGAGCCCTCCGACGCCATCGCCTTCCTCGCCGGCCGTGGCGCCTCCCTGGAGAGCCTCCACATCGCCGGGGGCCGCGCGGCCGTGTGGGACGGCTGGGTGTGGGAGACGTTCCACCGCCTGCAGGAGCAACGGCCGAGCCGACCCGGCAAGGGCCTGCTGCCCAGCCTCCTCTGAGCCCCCAGCGCTCACGATCTCCGGCGCCCCCACCCACGGCGCGTGTCGAGTCGGTCGGGGGACGTCATCTTCTGCGACTGAGCGCGCCGCGGGGGGTCGTGGCGGGGCCGGCCGGCATACGGCATGCTGGCCAGCCACCCTCGTCGCGGAGTCGGACCCCCATGAGCCTGCAAGTCGGCATCGTCGGCCTGCCCAACGTCGGCAAGTCGACGTTGTTCAACGCGGTCAGCGCCGCGGGGGCCGAGGCCGCCAACTACCCCTTCGCCACGATCGAGCCCAACGTCGGCGTCGTCCCGGTGCGCGACGAGCGCCTCGCCACGCTCGCGCGGCTCGCGCGCTCCGCGAAGGTGACGCCGACGAGCGTGGAGTTCGTCGACATCGCCGGCCTCGTCGCCGGGGCAAGCCGGGGAGAAGGACTCGGCAACCAGTTCCTGTCCCACATCCGCGAGGTCGACGCCGTCGCGCACGTCGTGCGCTGCTTCGACGACCCCGACGTCGTGCACGTCGAGGGGACGGTCGACCCCGGCCGCGACATGGACGTGATCAACACCGAGCTGCTGCTGCGCGACCTCGAGACGGTCGAGCGGCGGGCCGAGCGGGCCGCGCGCACGGCGCGCGCGGGCGACAAGGTGGCGGTCGCGGAGGCTGACCTGCTGACCCGCCTCCACGCGCACCTCGGGGCCGGGGAGCCGGCGCGCGCGTTCCCGGGTGCCGAGCAGGCCCGGGGGCTGTTCCGCGAGCTCGGGCTCCTGACCGCCAAGCCGGTGCTCTACGTCGCGAACGTGGGTGAGGCGGAGGTGGGCGGCAACCCCCACAGCGACCTCGTGGGGGCGGTCGCCGACAAGGAGGGCGCCGAGGCCGTCGTCGTGAGCGCCGAGGCGGAGGCCCAGATCGCCGAGCTCGACCCTGCCGAGCGGGCCGAGTTCCTCGCCGACCTCGGACTCGACCGCTCGGGGCTCGACCAGCTCGTCGCCGCGGCCTACCGGCTCCTCGGCCTCGTCACCTTCTTCACGGCCGGGCCCACCGACGCGCGGGCCTGGACCATCCCCGAGGGCACGAGGGCCCCGCAGGCCGCCGGCAAGATCCACAGCGACATGGAGCGGGGCTTCATCCGGGCGGAGGCGATCGACTACGCCGTCTACGCCGAGCTCGGCAGCGAGCAGGCGGTGCGGGAGGCCGGCAAGCTTCGCGTGGAGGGCAGGGACTACGTCGTCCGCGACGGCGACGTGCTGCTGTTCCGCTTCAACGTGTGACCCTTCCGCGTGCCGGGCTCGGGGTGGACGGGCGGGCGGGCGGCCGCCCAGTTGATCCTGCGCGGGGTAGCGGCCCCGCCTGCTGGGTAGAGGGCAACGATGACGTCGGAAGACATCGGGCGGCGCGTCGGGGGACGCTACGTCCTCCGCTCGCGCCTGGGTTCCGGCGGAGCCGGCACCGTGTGGGCGGCGGACGACGTCGTCCTCGAGCGAGCCGTTGCCGTGAAGTCGATCCGTGTGCCGGCAGCGGTGCCCGACGGTAAGCGCACCGCCAGCCACGAGCGGGTGCTGCGGGAGGCGCGGGCCGCGGCGCGGCTCAACCATCCGGGCGCCGTGACGGTGTTCGACGTGTTCGACGAGGACGGCTGCGCCTACCTCGTGATGGAGCTCGTGCGGGCGCCCAGCCTCGAAGAGCTCGTGAGCCGCAAGGGGCCGCTCACTCCTGCCGATGCGGCGCGCATGGGCATGCAGCTGCTCGACGCGCTGGAAGCGGCGCACGCCCGGGGGATCGTTCACCGCGACGTGAAGCCGAGCAACGTGCTCGTGAGCGCCGACGGCCTGGTGAAGCTCACCGACTTCGGGATCGCAACGGTGACCGGGGACAGCCGGCTGACCGCCACCGGCCTCGTCCTCGGCTCGCCGTCGTACATGGCCCCCGAGCAGGCGCGCGAGGGGGCCGGCCGCGTGCCGGCAGACCTCTGGGGGCTGGGGGCCACGCTCTACTTCGCCGTCGAGGGGTTCGCGCCGTTCGACCGGGCCCAGCCGCTTGCCACCGTGCACGCGGTGCTCCACGACGAGCCGCGCCGTGCGCAGCGGGCCGGCGCCCTCGGTCCACTGCTCATCGACCTGCTCGCCAAGGACCCTGCGCAGCGTCCGGCGCCCGACGAGGTGCGCCGCCGCCTGCGGGAGGTCGTCACCGGCGCACAGGGCAACGGCACGGCGTCATCGGTCACCCAGCCCCTCCTGGCTATGGCGGCACCGCCCGCTGTCGAGAAGCCGGCTCCAGCGCCCGGGCCCCCGGTGGACGACACGCAGGCCGCCCCGCCGCCCTCACCCGCGTCGTGGCGGCGACCCGCGCTCGTGGCGGTGCTCGCCGCGCTGCTCGGCGTGGCCGCCCTCGGCGGGGCCGCCGCGTTCATGCGCGGTGACGACGGCACCGAGGGGCCCGCAGCAGGGCCGCCGCCCGTGGAGCAGGCCCCGCAACCCGCGCCGCCTGAGGGATCCGGGGAGGAGCCCGCCCCCGACGAGGCGCCCGCCGACGTGCCCGAGGAGCCCGCTCCGCCCGCCGAGAATGCGGCAGACGCGCCCGCCGACTGGGTCACCTACACCCATGACCTCGGCTGGTCGATCGAGCACCCCGCCGACTGGCGGGTCGTCACGCGGAGCTCGACCATGGTCGACCTGCGCGACCCGGACTCCCCCACGTACCTGCGGGTGGACTACACCGACGACCCTCCCCCGTCGGCGGTCGAGGCGTGGGAGGCGATGTCCGCGTCCTTCGCCAGCCGCTACGCCGACTACACCGAGCTGCGCATCGAGCCGGTCACCTTCCGGGGCTTCGACGGCGCGCTGTGGGAGTACACCTACACCGACGGTGGCCTCCGGCTGCGGGCCGCCAACCTCGGGTTCGGTACCGACGAGTTCGGGCAGGCACTGAACTTCCAGACCACCGCCGCCGCCTGGGAGGCGTCGCAGGACCTCCACGAGATGCTGCGACGCTCCTTCCGGCCCATCCCCCGGTGACCTCCCCCGTTTGGGCAGCCGCGAGGGTGGCGACACCAGAGGCATGAGCGTCCCCGACGATCTCCTCGACCTCTACTTCGCCGAGCTCGGCCAGGTGCCGCTGCTCAGCGCCGAGGAGGAGGTCGAGCTCGCGAAGCGGATGGAGGCCTGCCGGGAGGCGGAGCAGCGGCTGCGCGCCCAGCCTGACCTCGACGCCTCCACCCGCGACGAGCTCGAGGCCTGCATCGCCTCGGGGCACGAGGCGTTCGACCGGTTCGTGTCCGCGAACCTCCGGCTGGTCGTCGCCGAGGCGAGCAGGTTCGGTCGCCGCTCCCGCCTCGGGCTCGACGAGCTCGTCCAGGAGGGCAACCTCGGGCTCATCCGTGCGGTGGAGAAGTTCGACTGGCGACGCGGGTTCAAGTTCTCGACCTACGCGACGTGGTGGATCCGCCAGGCGCTGCAGCGCGGCACGGCGAACAACGAGCGCACCATCCGCCTGCCGACGGGCGTGCACGCCAACCTGCTGAAGGTCCGCGCTGCGGAGGCGCGTCTCGGCGCGGAGCTCGGGCGCCCGCCCTGCCTCGACGAGCTGGCGGAAGCGACCCGGTTGAGCGAGGACGAGGTCCGCCAGGTGCTCGCCGTGGACTTCGCGGTCACCTCGCTCGACAAGCCGGTGTCGGGTGACGACGACGCCGCCGAGCTCGGGGCGCTCGTCGCGCGGGCGAGCGACGCGCCCGCCGAGGAGGTCATCGACCAGCTGTTCCTCGAAGACGTCTTCGACACCGCCCGCCGGGAGCTCCCCGAGCGCAGCTGGTACGTCCTGCAGCGCCGCTACGGGCTGAACGGCTACGAGCCGTCGACCCTCCAGGAGCTCGGCAGCGAGCTCGGCGTGTCGCGGGAGACCGTGCGCAAGATCGAGCAGCAGGCGCTCGCGCTGCTGCAGCGCGCTCTAGTCTCCGCGGCGGCCTGAGCGGCGACCGGCTGCGGTCAGGCGACGGGCAGCTCCCGCTCGGGGCGCCCGCCCATGCGCGCGAAGTCCCACGGGTAGCCTCGGGCGGGCTCGCTCACGCGGGTCAGCCGGCCGATCTCGTCCTCACCGAGACGCAGCTCCGCGGCCGCGAGGCTCGCGTCGATCTGGTCGGCCCGGGTGGCGCCGATGACCGGGATCGTGGCGGGCTGGGCCAGCACCCAGCCGACCGCCACGGTGGCCGGGTGGCTGCCCCGCGCGTCGGCGACCTCCCGCACGACCTCGAGCGTGCCCCAGTCGCGCTCCCCGATGTTGTCGACGAACTGCGCGAAGCGGCCCTTGCCGTCGGCGGTCTCGCCGCGGGCGTATTTGCCGGTGAGGAAGCCCGCGGCGAGCGGCGACCACGCGAGGATGCCGAGCCCGTTCGCGTGGGCGGCCGGGAGGGTCTCGAACTCGATCTGGCGCTCGACGAGCGAGTACTGCGGCTGCAGCGCCACGAACCGGTCGTAGCCGCGGGCGTCCTGCATGCGGCAGGCACGCTCGATCTGCCAGCCGACGAAGTTCGACACGCCGACGTAGCGCACCTTGCCCGAACGCACGAGGTGGTCGAGGGCGGACAGCGTCTCGTCGAGTGGCGTCGTCGCGTCCCACGAGTGGAGCTGGTAGAGGTCGACCCAGTCGGTCCCGAGCCGGCTCAGGCTCGCCTCGACCGCGGCGAGGAGGTGACGGCGGCTCGAGGAGCGGTCGTTCGGACCCGGTCCCGTACCGCCGTAGGCCTTCGTCGCGATGACGACCTGGTCGCGGTGCCCGCTCAGGATCTCGCCGAGGATCTCCTCGCTGCGCCCGCCGGTGTAGACGTCAGCGGTGTCGAAGAACGTCCCGCCCGCGTCGCGGAACCGCTTGACGATCGCGGCCGACTCGTCGGGGTCGGCCGCTCCACCGAACGTCATCGTGCCGAGACAGAGCTCGCTCACGACGAGGCCGCTGCGGCCGAGGTAGGTCTGCTGCATGTCGCACTCCTGCTACCATGTCCGGCTGCGGGGCGGTTAGCTCAGTTGGGAGAGCGCCGGCTCGACAAGCCGGAGGTCACAGGTTCAAGCCCTGTACCGCCCACCATTCCGCAGAACGGCCCGGCCAGGCAAGGCCGGGCCCTTTCTTGCGGAGGGGCGCTACTGGTTGGCGCGCTGCTCCGCCTCCTTGCGCAGCGCCTCGCTCTGCTTCTCGTCGGCCTGGGCCTGCGCCTGCTCGGCCTCGCGCTCGCTGTCGGACTTCTCGCGCTGGGCCTCGCCCTCGCGCTCCATCCGCTCGTTGCCGGCGAGCTGGCCGGCGGCCTTCTTCGCCGAGCCCTTCAGCTCCTCTCCCACGCCTCGCGTGTCACCCTCTGCCATGGTCGCTCCTCCTCGTGTCGTCGGTGTGGTGTCGTCCGCACGGTCGCGCGGCGGGGCGCGTCAGGCGGCGATCTCGTGCCCCTCGGCGTCGAAGCGGTGCATCCTGCTCGGGTTGTTCGCCGCCAACACCTCGACGGCGCGCTCGAGCTCGTCGCGGTCGTCGGCGTGCGCGCCGACCACGACGTAGCCCTCCCCGACCTCCTGCAACGTGAGCTCCCAGGCCTCGGACTGCTTTATCTTGCTCATCGCGCCCGCGGTGAAGCCGACGCCGGTCCCGGCGGCGGCGCCGCCGAGCGTCGCCGCCCAGATCCCCGCACCCACCGCGGGACCGACGCCGGGGATGCCGAACGCCGCCGCGCCGGCGAGGAACCCGACCGCGCCGCCGACACCAGCCCCGGTCGCGGCGCCGCCCAGGGTGGCGCGCACGGCCGTCTCCCCGAACTCCTCGTCCCGGGAGCTCGTGTCACTGGCCTCAGCGGCCTCCTCGGCCTGGGGGCCGAGCAGCGAGATGTGCGATCCGGGGACGCCCGCGCGCTCCAGGGACTCGATCGTGCGGCGTGCGGTCGCCATGTCCTCGTAGCATGCGGTCACGTTGTAGGCGGCAAGTGCGGCTTTGTCGGTGTAGCGCTCCATGTACGCAAGCCTGCCCGGCGCGTGCGCTGTTCACACGAGGGGGGCCGGAGCCGGCCCCTACGTACCGACCTCGCCGCGCTCGAGCCGGCGCTGGTGGTCGACGGTGTAGCGCGCGGCCGGCTCCGCCTCGAGCCGTTCGTCGGGGATGGGCTCACCGGTGGCCTCGCAGATCCCGTAGCGACCGTCCTCGAGCCGGCGGAACGCGTCGTCGACCTCACGCAGCTGCGCCTCGACGTGCTCGCGCACCGAGTAGTCCTTCTCCCGCTCGACGGTCTCGCTGGCGATGTCGGCGGGATGCTGGTCGAAGGCGGACAGCTCGGAGGTCGAGTCCTCGAGGGACTGCTCGAGATGCTGGCTCGTGTGCCCGTCGCGAAGAGCGAGCAGGCGCTCGCGCTCGGCTTCCAGCAGCGCGCGGGCTCGTGCGTCTTCCATCACGGCTCCTTCCGCTCCGGACGGGCTGACCGCTCGAGCTCCGCGGCGGACAGGTCCGGGGCGCTGGGCTCCACGTCGTCGGGATCGTCGACCGGCCCCTCGGGCGCGAGGGAGGCCGCCGCCGTGTCCCGACCCATCACGCCCCGCTCCTCCGCTCTCGTCGGGGTGAACGACGGGGTGTCGGGCGGGTCCCAGGGCAGGCTCTCACCGAGGGCCTCCGCGACGTCGCTGGTCAGGTCGTCGGCGGGCTCGGACGGGAGCTCGGGGCTGCGCTGGGGGGCAGCCTCCGGCTCGCCCTCCGGGCCGGCGCCGCCGGTCGTGCGCTCGCGCAGGCCGGCGTCGACGCGCAGCTCGCTGCGGACGCGCTCCACCTCCCGCTCGGCGATCATCGCCGCGACGGAGGCCTCCTCGGGGGTCGCGACGGCGCCGCGCAGCACGACGTCGTCGCCCTCGCGGAGGATCTCCACGCGCTCGGGGTCGACGCGGACGGACTCGTCGAGAGCCGCCCGGATGCGGTCAAGGGTGTCGTCGTCGGGTGCCATACCGCAGCGTTTCCCAGACCACGCCGGGTTGACGCACCGGGCCGGCGACCATTGCCGTTTCGGGTAATCACCTTCCGGTTTTTTCCTCCCCGAGCATGCGTAAGCGCGACGCACCTGGGAAAGGGGGGCCACCACGTTTGCCGTGAAAGGAAGTAAGTCATGCGCATCTTGGGCGTGAACGCGGTCTTCCACGACCCCGCGGCCGCGCTCGTCGTCGACGGCGAGATCGTGGCCGCCGCCGAGGAGGAGCGCTTCACCCGCCGCAAGCACGGCAAGCCGAACGTCGTCTTCTCCGCCTGGGAGATGCCGGAGCGCTCCGCGGCCTGGTGCCTGGCCGAGGCGGGCCTGTCACCGGGGGACCTCGACGCGGTCGCCTATTCCTACGAGCCGGCGCTTGCGCGGTTCCCCGCCGGACCGGGCCCTCAGGACATCGTCGCTGACGCGTGGGAGGGACTGCGCACTCTGTTCGCGCGACGCGCACCGCTGTTCCTCCGGTCCGCGCTGCCGGGGCTCGACCCCGACATCGTCCGCTTCGTCCCCCACCACGTCGCGCACGCCGCCTCGGCGCACCTCGCCGCCCCGTGGCCGAGCTCGAGCGTGCTCGTCCTCGACGGCCGGGGCGAGGCGCACTCACACCTTGCCGGACGGGCGGTGGACGGCGAGCTGAAGGTCCTCGCCGCGCAGGCGCTGCCGCACTCGCTCGGCCTGCTCTACGAGGAGGTGACCGAGCACCTTGGGTTCCGGCGGTCCAGCGACGAGTACAAGGTCATGGCGATGGCCTCCTACGGGGAGCCCCGCCATCTCGACGCCTTCCGCGAGCTCGTGCGCGCCGACGGGGAGGGGGGGTTCCGCGTCGAGACGGTCGACTGGGACGCGTTCGTGCCGCCCCGGCGCGGCCTGGAGTGGCACGACGACCATGCCGACCTCGCCGCGTCGGTGCAGCGCCGCCTCGAGGAGGTCCTGCTCGACCTCGCACGGTGGCTGCACGCCCAGACGGGCGACACCGACCTCACCATGGCGGGCGGCGTCGCGCTGAACTGCGTGGCGAACTCGCGCCTGGCCGCGGAGGGCCCCTTCGACCGCATCTGGGTCCAGCCCGCCGCCGGGGACGCCGGCACGGCCCTCGGGGCCGCCCTGCATGTCGCCCGGGCCCTCGGCGACGACATCGGCTCAATGCCGACCGCGGCCCTCGGCCGCGCATGGACCGACGACGAGCTCGCCGCCTGGCTGACCACGGCCGACGTCGCCTACGAGCGGCCCTCCGACGTCGCCGAGGCGGCGGCCGAGGCGATCGTCGCCGATGGGGTCGTCGCGTGGTTCCAGGGACGCAGCGAGTTCGGCCCCCGCGCGCTCGGGCACCGCAGCCTCCTCGCCGACGCCCGCCGACCCGGGAACCTGCCCCGGCTGAACGTCGTGAAAGGCCGCGAGCAGTTCCGCCCGGTGGCGCCGATGGTGCTCGCCGAGCGGGCCGGTGAGATCTTCGAGGGCCCGTTGCCGAGCCCCCACATGCTGTTCACCCACCGCGTCCGGGCGCAGTGGCGCGACCGCATCCCCGCGGTCGTGCACGTCGACGGCACTGCCCGCATCCAGACCGTTCACCGCGAGACCGAACCTCTCGTGGCACGCATGCTCGAGGCGGTGGAGCGGCGTACCGGCGTCCCCGTCGTGGTGAACACGAGCCTGAACACCGCCGGGCGGCCGATGGTCGACGACCCCCGCGACGCCCTCGAGTGCTTCGGCTCCGCGCCCGTCGACCTCCTGGCGCTCGGACCGTTCGTCGTCCGCAGACCGAGCTTCCTCGGAGGCAGGCGGGGATGAGCGTCGCGGTCGTCGTCCCGACCCTCGCCAGACCCTCGCTGGCCGCCCTGCTCGACGCGCTCGCCGCCGCGCGGGGACCGCTGCCCGAGCAGGTGGTCCTCGTCCACGACCGGCCCGGCCCCGAGGCTGCGCTGCCGGTCCGGCTCCCTGCCCGCCTCACCGACCGCGTCGTCGTGCTCTCGGGGCCCGGGCGGGGTCCCGCGGCGGCACGCAACACCGGCTGGCGCGCCGCCGACGCCGAGTGGATCGCCTTCCTCGACGACGACGTCGTCCCCGCAAGCGACTGGCTCGCCCGCCTGGCCGACGACCTCGACGGGCTGCCCGCGGTGGTGGCCGGTAGCCAGGGCCGTGTCCACGTGCCGCTGCCCGGCCACCGGCGCCCCACCGACTGGGAGCGCAACGTCGCGGGCCTCGAGCGCGCCCGGTGGGCGACGGCCGACCTCGCGTACCGGCGGGTCGCGCTCGCCGCCGCCGGGGGGTTCGACGAGCGCTTCCCCCGCGCCTACCGGGAGGACGCCGACCTGGGACTGCGCCTCGTGCGCGCCGGGTGGAGGATCGTCCGCGGCGGGCGGACCGTCGCCCATCCCCCCCGGCCCGCGGGGCCCTGGGTCAGCGTCCGCCTGCAGGCGGGCAACGCCGACGATCCGCTCATGCGCGCGCTGCACGGTGCGGGCTGGCGGCAGGCCGCCGGTGTCCCCCGCGGGCGCCGCGGGCGGCACCTCGCCATCACCGCTGCGGGGGCGGCCGCCGCCGCCGGGCTCGCCCAACGGCCTGGGCCGCGGACAAGACGCGGTGGACGTGGCGGCCGCAGCAGCGCCGCGGACGTGCTCGCCGTCGCAGGAGCGGCCGGGTGGCTCGCCGGCACCGCCGAGCTCGCCTGGGCGCGCATCGCCCCCGGACCGCGCACGCCGGGGGAGGTCGCGACGATGCTCGCGACGAGCGTGGTGCTGCCGGCCGCGGCGAGCGTCCACTGGCTGCGCGGCGTCGTCGCCGCGCGCGGTGTCGCCCCCGCCGCCGTGAGGTTTGCGGGAAGGCCCCACGCCGTGCTGCTCGACCGCGACGGCACGCTCGTCGTCGACGTCCCCTACAACGGCGACCCCGACAAGGTGGAGCCGATGCCGGGTGCGCGCGCGGCGCTCGACCGGCTTCGGGCCGCCGACGTGCCGTTGGCCGTCGTGAGCAACCAGAGCGGCGTGGGCCGGGGTCTGCTGACCGCCGACCAGGTCGCGGCCGTGAACCGGCGGGTGGACGAGCTGCTCGGGCCGTTCGCCCACTGGGCGGTGTGCCCGCACGCGCCCGGGGAGGGCTGTGGCTGCCGAAAGCCCGCCGCGGGGCTCGTGCGTGAGGCCGCGAGCGCGCTCGGGGTCCCCGCCGAGCGCTGTGCCGTGGTCGGCGACATCGGCGCGGACGTGGCTGCGGCCGCCGCCGCGGGGGCCCACGGGGTGCTCGTCCCGACGGCGAGGACCCGCGCGCAGGAGATCGAGGCCGCTCCGGTCGTCGCGCCCGACCTCGACGCAGCCGTCGACCTCCTCCTCGGGGGCCAGGTGGCCCGGCGATGAGCCACGTCCTCGTCGTGCGGCTCGACAACGCGGGCGACGTGCTGCTCACGGGCCCGGCGGTGCGGGCGGTCGCCGCCGGCGCCCAGCGGGTGACGCTGCTCTGCGGGCCGGCGGGCTCGGCCGCGGGGCGACTCCTGCCCGGGGTCGACCACATCGAGGTGTACCGGGCCGGGTGGATCGACCCCGACCCGCCGCTGCTCGACTCCTACGCGGCGCTCACGCTGGCCGGCAGCCTCGGTGCGCGAGGGATCGACCGCGCCCTCGTCTTCACGTCGTTCCACCAGAGCGCGCTGCCGACCGCGCTGCTGCTGCGCCTTGCCGGCATCTCCGAGATCGCCGCCTACAGCGACGACTACGCGGGCTCGCTGCTCGACGTGCGCCACCGCATCGATCCCGACGTGCACGAGGTGGAGCGGGCGCTGTCGCTCGCCGCCTCGTTCGGCTACACGCTGCCGGACGGCGACGACGACCGGATGCGGGTCGACGTGGGGGGCGCGGGAGCCGCCCTGCGACCGGCCGAACCCTACGTCGTCGTCCACCCCGGCGCGTCCGTGCCCGCCCGCGCCTGGGCACCCGAGCGCTACACCCGGCTCGTCGACGCCCTCGCCCGGTCCGGCCGCGCCGTGGTCGTCACCGGCACCCCCGACGAGGCCACGCTCACCGCCCGGGTGTCGGGGCCTTCGCGACCCGGCGTCACCGACCTCGGCGGGCGGACCGACTTGGCGGAGCTCGGCGGGCTCATGGCCGGAGCCGACGCCGTCGTCGTCGGCAACACCGGCCCCGCGCACCTCGCCGCGGCCGTCGGCACCCCCGTCGCGTCCCTGTACGCCCCGACCGTCCCGGCGGTGCGCTGGCGCCCGTGGCGGGTGCCGCACGCACTGCTGCACCGCGACGTGGCCTGTGCGGGGTGCCGGGCGCGGGAGTGCCCGGTGCCCGCCCACCCCTGCATCGACGGGGTCGACGTCGCCGAGGTGCTCGACGCGGTCGACGCGCTCGGCGGCCGCGGCCTGGCCGTCTCGGGACAGGGCGGGAAGGGCGTCCGATGAGGGTGCTGCTGTGGCACGTCCACGGATCGTGGACGACGGCGTTCGTGCAGGGCCCCCACACCTACCTCGTGCCGGTCCTGCCCGACCGGGGACCCGACGGCCGAGGCCGGGCACGGACCTGGGACTGGCCGGCCTCCGTCGTGGAGGTGACGCCTGAGCAGGCGGCCGATGCCGACGTCGACGTCGTCGTGCTCCAGCGGCCAGAGGAGCTTGCGTCCATGGCCGGGCAGTGGCTCGGCGGCCGGCGGCCCGGGCGCGACGTCCCCGCCGTCTACGTCGAGCACAACGCCCCGCAGGGCAGGGTCAACGAGCTGCGCCATCCCGCCGCGGACCGTCCCGAGCTCCTGGTCGTCCACGTCACCCACTTCAACGACCTGTTCTGGGACACGGGCTGCACGCCCACCCGCGTCGTCGAGCACGGCATCGTCGACCCCGGCGAGCGCTACACCGGCGAGGTCGCCCGCGCCGCGGTCGTCGTGAACGAGCCGGTGCGCCGCGCCCGGGTCACCGGCACGGACCTGCTCGCCCCGCTGTCCGCGGCCGCGCCGCTCGACGTGTACGGCATGGCGGTCGGCGCCCTCGACGATCCCCCGGCCGTCCGGACGTACGAGGACCTGCCGCAGGCCCGCCTGCACGCCGAGATGGCGCGCCGGCGGGCGTACCTGCACCCGATCCGCTGGACGTCGCTCGGGCTCTCGCTGCTCGAGGCCATGCACCTCGGCATGCCGGTGGTCGCGCTGGCGACGACCGAGGCGGTGGAAGCCGTGCCCGGTGAGGCGGGTGTGGTGAGCACGCGGGTCGACACGCTCGCCGACGGCCTGCGCCGCTTCCTCGCCGACCCCGAGCTCGCCCGGGCCTGCGGCAAGGCGGCCCGTGCGGCCGCCCTCGAACGCTACGGACTCGCACGCTTCCTCACCGACTGGGACCGCACGCTTTCGGAGGTTGGCCGATGAGGCGCAGGACGATGACCCCCAGCGCTGCGCACGTGGCCATGGTGTCCGAGCACGCGAGTCCCCTCGCCGTGCTGGGCGGGGAGGACGCCGGCGGGCAGAACGTGCACGTCGCGCAGCTCGCCACCGCCATTGCACGCCGGGGCGTGAAGGTGGTCGTGCACACCCGCCGCGACGACCCGGCCCTGCCGCCGTCGGTGCCGCTCGCCCCCGGCGTCGTCGTGGACCACATCGACGCGGGCCCGCCCGCGGCGATCGGCAAGGACCACCTGGTGCCCTACATGGACGAGTTCGCCGCGCGGCTCGCCGCCCGCTGGTCGTCGCGCCTGCCCGCGCTCGTCCACGCGCACTTCTGGATGTCGGGGCGCGCGGCCCTCGCCGCGGCGCACCCTCTCGGCATTCCGGTGGCCCAGACGTTCCACGCGCTCGGCGTCGTGAAGCGCCGCCACCAGGGCGCCCGCGACACGAGCCCGGCGGAGCGGCAGGGAACGGAGCGGTCGATTCTCGCCGCAGCCGACCGCGTCATCGCCACGTGCAGCAACGAGGTGTTCGAGCTCAAGCGCCTCGGGGCCGACCTGTCACGGGTGGCGGTCGTGCCCTGCGGCGTCGACCTCGACCGCTTCCGTCCCACCGGCCCGGCCGAGCCCCGCCGGCCGGGCTGGCGGCGACTCGTCGTCGTGAGCCGCCTCGTGGAGCGCAAGGGGGTCGGCAACGTCATCGCGGCCCTGCGCGGCGTGCCGGGCACCGAGCTCGTCGTGGCGGGCGGGCCCGCCGCCGCGGAGCTCGACCGCGACCCCGAGGCGAACCGCCTGCGGCGGCTTGCCGCCGCGTACGGCGTCGCCGACCGCGTCGAGCTGCGGGGGCGGATGGACAACGCCGCCATACCTGCGCTCATGCGCTCCGCGGACGCCGTGGTCTGCGTGCCCTGGTACGAGCCCTTCGGCATGGTCGCGGTCGAGGCGATGGCCTGCGGCGTGCCGGTCGTGGCCTCGGCGGTGGGTGGCCAGATCGACACGGTCGTCGACGGGGTGACCGGGGTCCACGTCCCCGCCCGCGCACCCGACCGGGTCGCCGCGGCGCTGCGGGAGCTGCTCGACGACCCCGCCCGCCTTGGCGCCCTGGGCGCCGCGGGGGCGGCACGAGCGCGGGAGCGCTACGGCTGGGACCGGGTGGCCGCCTGCACCCTCGAGGCGTACCCGCGGGCGCACGCCGTCGACGCCCGGGTGACGGCGGGAGGCGAACCCGCCCCGGCGCCGATCGCCGGCCGGGGGGGGCCCCGATGATGAGCCGCCGCGACCCCGTGCCGACCGGCAGGGCGCACCTCGAGGCGCTCGCCGCCCCCCTCGCGGAGCTGCACCACGAGGTCGACCGCATCGACGCGTGGGGCCGGCACCTCGCGACGGTGCTCGTCGCGGGCGGGCGCCTGCTAGCGGCCGGCAACGGCGGCAGCGCGGCGCAGGCGCAGCACCTCACGTCCGAGCTCGTCGGCCGCTACCGCGACGACCGCCCCCCCTACAGCGCGATCGCACTGCACGCCGAGCCGTCGGCGCTGACCGCCATCACGAACGACTACGGCGCCGGTCACGCGTTCGCCCGCCAGGTCACCGCGCACGGCCGCGCCGGCGACGTGTTCCTCGCGCTGTCCACGTCGGGGAGGAGCCGCAACGTGCTCGCCGCGGTCGAAGCCGCCGGCCAGGCGGGGCTCGTCACGTGGGCGCTGACCGGGCGCCGCCCGAACCCGCTCGCGGACGCGGCCGGCGACGTCGTGAGCGTGAACGCTCCGGCCACCGCCACGGTGCAGGAGGTCCACCAGGTGATCGTGCACCTGCTGTGCGCGTCCGTGGAAGCCGAGCTCGCGGCGGGACGCGCCCGGCCGCGGCGGCGGTCCGCCGTCGGGGTGCGGCCATGAACACGGAGGCGCCGGCATGAGGCCGCTCGTCGTCATCGGCGACACGCTGCTCGACCGGGACGTCGAGGGGCACGCCGAGCGCCTGTGCCCCGACGCACCCGCCCCGATCGTCGAGGAGCCCGTCGCCCGCTCCCGCCCCGGCGGAGCGGGGCTGGCGGCCGCGCTCGCCGCCGGCGACGGCCGCGACGTGACCCTCGTAACGGCCCTCGGCCGGGACCCCGCGGGCCAGGAGCTCGCGGGCCTGCTCGCCGCGGCCGGTGTGAAGGTCCTCGACCTGGGCAGCGACGGACGCACGGCCCAGAAGACCCGGGTGCGTGCCGGGGGCCACACGCTGGTGCGGATCGACGAAGGCGGGCGGGGCGGCGGCGCGATCGGCGCGCTCGGCGCCCCGGCCCGCGCCGCGCTCGGCCGGGCCCGCGCCGTGCTCGTCGCCGACTACGGCAGGGGCATCACCGCCGACCCCGGGGTCCGCGCCGCCCTCGCAGCCCTGCCCCGTCACGTGCCGGTCGTGTGGGACCCCCACCCGCGCGGGGCCGAGCCGGTCGCCGGCGCGCGGTTGGCCACCCCCAACCGCGACGAGGCCGCGCGGCTCGTCCCCGACGTGGACGGCACCGCGCTCGCCGCGGTCACGGCTCGCGCCCAAGCGCTCGCCGCCCGCTGGCAGGCCGGTGGCGTGGCGGTCACCCTGGGCGCTGACGGCGCGCTGCTCGTCGGCGGCGACGGCACCCCCCTCGCCGTCCCCGCCCCGCCCGCGGGGACGGCCCCGGACCCGTGCGGCGCCGGGGACCGCTTCGCCGCCTCCGCGGCCGGCATGCTCGCCGACGGGGCGCTGCCCTCCGAGGCGGTGACGGGCGCGGTCGCGGCTGCGTCGAGGTTCGTCGCCGGCGGTGGTGCGAGCGCCCTCGCGCTGCCCGGTGCGGGCGCGACCCCACCCGGCGCCGAACCCGACGACCCGGTGGCCGCGGTGCGTCGCCGCGGCGGCACCGTCGTCGCGACCGGTGGCTGCTTCGACCTGCTCCACGCGGGCCACGTCCGCATGCTCGCCGGCGCCCGTGCGCTCGGCGACTGCCTCGTCGTCCTGCTGAACTCCGACGACTCCGTGCGCCGCCTCAAGGGGTCTGGCCGGCCGCTGGTGCCGGCACACGACCGTGCGGCGGTCGTGTCCGGCCTCGCCTGCGTCGACGCGGTGCGGGTCTTCGACGAGGACACCCCCGAGCGCGCCCTCGCGGAGCTGCGCCCCGACATCTGGGTCAAGGGCGCCGACTACGCCGTCGCCGACCTGCCCGAGGCCGCGGTGGTGCGTGCCTGGGGCGGGCAGGCGGTCGTCCTGCCCTACGTGCCCGGTCACTCGACCACGACGATCATCGAGGAGGTCACCCGACGTGAACACCCCTGACCCGACCCACCCGCGCCTACGCACGGTTCTTGTGACCGGTGGCGCCTCGGGCCTCGGCGCCGCCGTGGCCGCCGACGTGCGCGCTGCGGGCGGCACCCCCGTGGTCCTCGACCGGGTGGTGCCCGGCCTCGACGTCGAGCACGAGCTCGTCGACCTCGCCGACAGCGCCGCCGCGCACGACGCCGTCGAGCGGGTCGCCGGCCGCCACGGCGGCATCACCGCCGTCGTCACCGCGGCGGGGACCGACGCGTGCGGCGCGCTCGCCGACGTGCCCGCAGCGAGCTGGGAGCAGGTCATCGCGGTGAACCTGGTGGGCACGGCCGCGGTGGTGCGCGCGGCGCTGCCCCACCTCGAGGCGTCGGGGGGCAGCGTCGTGACGGTCGGGTCGACCCTCGGGCTGCGGGCGCTGCCCGACGCCACCGCCTACTGCGCGAGCAAGTTCGGCGTCGTCGGCTTCACGCGGGCGCTGGCCGCCGAGCTCGCCGGTCGCGTCAACGTCACCCTGCTCGTCCCCGGCGGCATGCACACGGCGTTCTTCGACGAGCGCCCCGAGCAGTACCGGCCGGCGGCCGACGCGAAGCTCAACCGCCCCGAGGACGTGGCGAAGACGGTCATGTTCGCCATCTGCCAGCCCGACGGTTGCGAGGTCCGCGAGATCGTCGTCACCCCGTCCACCGAGTCGTCCTATCCGTGACCGGCCCCCGGCCGTCGCGGCGACCGCTGCTCGTCGCGCTGCGGGCCCTCGGCCTCGGCGACCTGCTGACCGCCTTTCCGGCCCTGCGTGCGCTGGCCGACGCGTTTCCCGAGCACCGCAGGGTGCTCGCCGCGCCCGAGGCCCTGCGGGCGCTCGCCCTCGCGAGCGGCGCCGTCGACGCGGTCGTCGCCACCGCGCCGCTCGCCCCGCTCCCCGCCGAGCTGCACGGCGCCGACGTCGCGGTGAACCTCCACGGCCGCGGGCCGGAGAGTCACCGGGTGCTCCTCGACGCGCGCCCGGGGCGGTTCATTGCCTTCCGGCACCCGGCCATCCCCGAGAGCGCGTCGAGCCCGGAGTGGCGAGCGGACGAGCACGAGGTGGTGCGCTGGTGCCGGCTGCTCGACGCGCACGGCATCCCCGCCGACCCCCGAAGGCTCGACCTCGTCGTCGACCCGGCCGCAGCGCCGGCCGTCGCGCGCGGCGCGACGCTCCTGCATCCCGGTGCGGCCAGCGGCGCCCGCCGCTGGCCCGTCGATCGCTGGGTCGAGGTCGCACGGGCCGAACGAGCGGTCGGTCGCCCGGTGACGATCACCGGCGGGCCCGCGGAGATCCCTGACGCGACGGCGATCGCGGACGCGGCGGGCGTCCCGCCCGAGGCCGTTCTGGCTGGGCGCACCGGGCTCGCCGAGCTCGCGGCTGCGGTTGCCGCTGCAGATCGCGTCGTGTGCGGGGACACCGGCGTGGCGCACCTCGCCACCGCAGTCGGCACGCCGTCGGTCGTGCTTTTCGGCCCGGTACCCCCTTCGGAGTGGGGGCCGCCCGGCGACCGGCCGCAGCACCGTGCGCTCTGGGCCCGTCGTCGGGGCGACCCTCACGCGAGCCATCCCGATCCGGGCCTGCTCGCCGTCAGCGTGCACGACGTCGTCGCCGCCCTCGCGGAACTGCCCGCGAACGATGGCGGCGAGGGGAACGTCTGCTAGAGGATGTCGCGGTTGCGGCGGTCGTCGGCGTCGAGCCAGCCACCGTGGCTGCCGCAACAGGGATTGGGGTTGTACCGGGACAGGTTCGTCCCACAGCCCGGGTAGGCGCAGCGGCGCGGCTCCAGCTGTCGTCCGTACTGGGCGAGCGGCTTACCGTTCTGCAGGGACATCGCGCGCTCGACGCGACGGCGGGGGGTGGCTTCCAAATCGGCCTCCTGGGGGGTGCTTGCAGCGGTGGGCACACCCGACAGGGACTAGGTCGGTATGGGACTTACGTCATACCCCTGCCCAGGGGACAGGAAACCCCGCGTCGGCGGGCACCGTTGCGCCGCCGGCCTACTCCTCGCGCTCGCCGGTCTCGTCTTCGGGGTACGGCTCGGTGCCCAACGGCTGCACCGACCCCTCCGTCGGAGCCGCACCGGTGCCGGCGACCAGGCCGGCGTCCGCCTGCGTCGTGTCGTCGCTCTCGGCCATCCCACCCGGTCGCGGGTCGACGTCACGGGGATGCGGCTCGTCACCCGAGCGCCGGGCGCTGTCGTCGCGGCTGTCCTGGGCCATCACTTCTGCCTCCTCGGCTCCCATGGAGCTACCCGCTGTGGGGGGGTGCGCATGCCCGGCGTCGGCGGTTGCTGCCTGACGAATGGCCTGGGGACAGTGCCTTCCCCAGCTGGAGGTAGGCGAAGTAGCTGGAGTGACTCAGCCGGTCCTTTACCGCCGTGCGGCATCACGGCCTCCTGGAAGCGCTCGCCGGGGTGGCGCGTAGGGCATTGGCCCAGCCACCTGTCAACGACACGAAGGAGGGACCATGCCGGCCGAAGACCCGAACGACATGCACAACGCGAGCACCTCGTCGCTGGGACTGCGCCGTGTGGCCTGGCGCACCGCTTTCGGTGCGCCAGGCCGCGATCCAGGGGCCCGTCGCCCGGTCAGCCCTTCGTGCAGTCGGGGTAGGCCTTGTCGAAGGTGTTGCCCGACCACACGTTCGCGTCGCAGTCCTCGTTCGAGTCGTGGAGGTCGGACTGGAGGAAGAACCTGGGGTCGACGACCTGGACGTTTGCGCCGGTCTTGTTGTTGATGATCCGGCTGAACTGCGCGTCCACGCGGATGCCGTTGGCCGCGTTGCCGAACACCTGGTTGTTCTCGATGAGCGTGCGGTCGCCGCCCGGCAGGTTGAGTGCCACATTCCGACCGAACACGCGGATGCCGTCGCCCTTGCGGTGACCGACATGGTGGAAGCCGTTGCCGCGCACGACGTTGTGCTTGATCTCGTTGTCGGTCGTGTTGCGGCTGAACACCGCGATTCCGTCGAGCCCGCTGCCGGTCACCTCGTTGTTGACGATGAGGTTGGCCTGCACCCCCGGTTCGAGGCGGATGCCGTCGTTGTCGCAGGGGCCCGTCGGTGTGCGGCATGCGCGGTTGTCCCTCACGACGTTGCCGTTGACGACGTTGTTGCGGGTCGGGCCGCCGATCTCCCGGGGGTGGTCGGCGTCGATCTCTGCGTATAAGCCGATGCCGGCGAAGGGCCCGTTGTTCTCGGCGACGTTGCGCAACAGGAGGTTGTCGCTCGAGGACAGGATCGCGATCCCGTCGCCGTAGCGGGTGCCGGCGATGCCCTGCGAGGGCACCCGCGCCTGCCCGATGTTGTCGCGGGCGGTGACCTGCGCCACCCGGTTGCCGCCGCCGCCGACGATCGCCACGCCTGCGTCGAAGTCGCTCACCGTGCCGTTCGTGACGTGGACGCCCCGCCGCTCCACGACGAGAACGCCGGCACCGTCGCCCGTCTGGGGTGTGCCGAGGATGCGGTAACCGTTGAGGTTCAGCCGGACGTTGTCGGCGCCGACGACGATGCCGTTGTCGGGACACGGACCCACGTCCGCCTGGAGCACCGTGTGCCGGGTGATCACCTGCCCGCAGGACACGGACGTCGCCCCCGCCGGGGCGGTCAACCCGCTGCCCATCACCATCATGGTCACGGCTAGCGCCGTAAGCCTCCCGAGACGTCGCATGGCCATCGGCTCCCTCCGCAGGACGCAGGCAGAGAGCAGACACCGATGTCCCCCCGGTTCCCGCCACGCGCCTTCGCGGATGGTAGCGGGCGCCCGCGGCGGTGGTAAGTGTGCGCGACATTTAGCAGCGGCGAAAATTCCCCTCCTCCCGGGGCCGCTGTGCCGCTATGCTCTCCGAGCCGTTCTGGGTCGGAAGGCGGTCGTATGCACAGCCGCGTGGTCAGCGTGTCGCTCCTCACGCTCCTGCTCCTCGTGTGGGCGCCGGGGCCCCCAGCCGACGGAGCCGACGTCGTGTCCCCCGTGACGAGGACGGTCGTCGAGGGGCTCGCACCGGCCCCGGGGGACGACGGCCGGGCGGGGCTCTCCGCGAGGGTCCGCACCCCGGTCCCGTTCTCGCTCGTCGGCGTGGCGATACCGGCGGGCACGCGCGTCCTGCTGCGCACCGGGGACGAGGCCGGCCGGTGGTCGCCCTGGATGGAGGTGGAACCCCTCGCCGCCGACGGCGACGGCCCCGACCCGGGCAGCGCCGAGGCGGTCGCCGCCCGCCGCGGCTGGACGCGCATGAGCGAGCCGGTATGGGTGGGCGAGGCATCGCGGCTGCAGCTGCGGGTGCGGGGCGGCAGCTCACGCGACGTCGCCGTTCACCTCGTGGACTCCGTCGGCCTCTCCCGCTCCCTGCTCCAGCGCGCCACCGACGCGCTGCGCACCGCCGGGCGCGGCACCGCAACCGCGGAGGCCAGCACCCGCCCCGCTATCGTGACGCGCGCGCAGTGGGGCGCGGACGAGTCGCTTCGCCGCGGCAGGCCCGAGTACGCGAAGGCCACCCGCGCGGGGATCCTCCACCACACGGCAACCTCGAACGACTACAGCCGCGAGCGCGCCCCAGCCGTGATCCGCGCCATCTACACCTATCACACACAGTCCCTCGGCTGGGACGACATCGGCTACAACCTGCTCGTCGACCGCTACGGCACCGTCTACGAGGGCCGGGCCGGGGGCGTCGGCCGCGGCGTCGTCGGCGCGCACGCCGGCGGGTTCAACAGCGAGACGTTCGGCGTCACGATAATCGGCACGTTCACGTCGGGCCTGCCGCCCCGCGTCGCCATGGACGCCGCCGTCGCGACGATCGCCTGGAAGTTCGCCGTCCACGGGATCAACACCGACCCGAACGCGACGGTCGACATGGCGAGCCGGGGGTCGACCCGCTACCCGAAGGGCCACCGGGCGCGCCTGCACACCCTCTCGGGCCACCGTGACGTGTCCACAACGGCGTGCCCCGGCGACGCGCTGTACCCCCACCTGCCCGAGCTCCGCCGCCAGGTGCACGGGGGGCGTGCGCCGGCCCCGCAGGCGCAAACGCCTCCGCCCTCCCGCCGCCGGCTGCTGCCCCCCCTGCCCAAAGTCGACCAGGACCTCTCGCAGGTGCCGCGCGTGCACGCAGGAGCACCCGACCAGCCCCCCGCTCCCGCGCCCGCGCCGGCCGAGCCACCTTCGGTCACGCGCGAGCTTCCGCTGCCGGTCACCGCGCCGCTGCCGGTCGCGCGGGAGCTGAGCCACACGGGCGGACGCTAGAGTAGGGAGGTCGCCGCTCGGCGACGCGCTGCCCACCCCAAAGGTCCGCCCGCCATGCCCGCACGCGCGCAGCTGCGCAACGTCGCCATCGTCGCCCACGTCGACCACGGCAAGACCACGCTCGTCGACGCCATGCTGTGGCAGGCCGGCGCGTTCCGCGCCGACGCCGAGGTCGCCGACCGGGTGCTCGACTCGATGGATCTCGAGCGCGAGAAGGGCATCACGATCCTCGCGAAGAACACCGCCGTGCGCTACGGCGACGTGAAGATCAACATCGTCGACACACCCGGGCACGCCGACTTCGGCGGCGAGGTGGAGCGGGGCCTGTCGATGGTCGACGGCGTCGTCCTGCTCGTCGACGCGAGCGAGGGACCGCTGCCCCAGACGCGCTTCGTCCTGCGCAAGGCCCTCGAGGCCCGGCTGCCGATCGTGCTCGTCATCAACAAGATCGACCGGCCCGACGCGCGCACGGCGGAGGTCCTCGACGAGGTCTACGAGCTGTTCCTCGACCTCGACGCGACGGAGGACCAGATCGACTTCCCGATCGTGTACAGCAACGCCAAGGCCGGCCAGGCATCCCTCGACCCGGGCGTCGCCGGACGGGACCTCACGCCGCTGTTCGACACGCTCCTCGCCGCTGTTCCCGCGCCGGCGCACGACCCCGACCACCCGCTGCAGGCGCTCGTGACCAACCTCGACGCGTCGCCGTACGTCGGCCGCCTGGCCCTGTGCCGCATGCGCCACGGCACCCTGCGCCGCGGGCAGCCGGTCGCCTGGTGCCGCGCCGACGGCAGCACCGAGCGGGTCAAGATCACCGAGCTGTACGTCACCGAGGCCCTCGAACGCGTGCCCGCCGAGGAGGCCGGGCCGGGCGACATCTTCGCCGTCGCCGGCCTCGACGAGGTCACCATCGGCGAGACCCTCGCCGACGCCGACGACCCCCGCCCACTGCCGGTCATCACCGTCGACGAGCCGAGCCTCGGCATGACCCTCGGCATCAACACCTCGCCGCTCGCGGGGCGCGACGGCACGAAGCTCACCGCACGTCTGTTGCGCAACCGCCTCGACGCCGAGCTCGTGGGGAACGTGAGCGTGCGGGTGCTCGGCACCGACCGGCCGGACACCTGGGAGGTGCAGGGCCGTGGCGAGCTCGCGCTCGCGATCCTCGTCGAGACGATGCGCCGCGAGGGCTTCGAGCTCACCGTCGGCAAGCCACGGGTCGTCACCCGCGACATCGACGGCGTCCGCCACGAACCGGTCGAGCGCCTGTCAGTCGACGTGCCCGAGGAGTACCTCGGCGTCGTCACCCAGCTGCTCGGCCTGCGACGCGGACGCCTCGAGCAGATGACCAACCACGGCAGCGGCTGGGTGCGCATGGAGTACCTCGTCCCGGCACGCGGGCTGATCGGCTTTCGCACGGAGTTCCTCACGGAGACCCGGGGCACCGGGCTCATGCACCACGTCTTCGACCGCTACGAGCCCTGGCACGGTGACCTGCGCACCCGCCCGACCGGCAGCCTCGTGGCCGATCGGACCGGGACGACGACGGCCTTCGCCCTGTTCAACCTCCAGGAGCGCGGCACCCTTTTCGTCGGCCCAGGCGTCGACGTCTACGAGGGCATGATCGTCGGCGAGAACGCCCGCAGCGAGGACATGGACGTCAACCCGACCAAGGAGAAGAAGCTCACGAACGTGCGGGCGGCCGCCTCCGACGACATGGTGAAGCTCGTCCCCCACCGTCAGCTGTCGCTCGAGCAGGCCCTCGAGCTCATCCGCGTCGACGAGGCCGCCGAGGTCACCCCCAAGGCGGTGCGGCTGCGCAAGACGGTCCTCGACGCGCGCGAGCGCCGGCGCGCCTCGTAGCCGCCAGTGGAGCCGATCATCGTGGTGCTCGGCCCCTTCGGCGGTGGGACGTCGGCCGTCGCGGGCGTCCTGCACCACCTCGGCGTCCATCTCGGCACGGGGTTCGGCCGCCTGGACCGGGAGCCGCCGGACACCTGGGAGGACGTCGACCTCGCGGAGCTCTGCCGGGCGGCCTTCACGGAGCCCCAAGGCACGTTCCGGGTGGACCCCGACACGTTCGACGCCGGCCTGCGCGACTGGGCCGACGCGCACCGCCGCGTCGCGCGCGCGCACGTCCGCCCCTCGGGGGCCAAGCACCCGAGCCTCTGTCTCGCCGTCCCTCGACTGCTCCAGGTGTGGCGGCCGATCGTGCCCGTGGTGGTCAGGCGCCCGGTCGGCAAGGTCGTCGCCTCGCTGCGCCAGGGTGGGTGGTGGACCGAGGGGCAGCGCGTCGCCACGACGACGAAGCTCGTCGAGGAGCGGGACCGGGCGCTCGCGAACGTGCCGACGGTCGACGTCGACTTCGAGCGATTGCGGGCCGAGCCGAGGGAGGCGATCCGCCTCCTCGCCGATCAGCTCGGGCTCGTCCCGGAGCCCGAGCGACTCGCCGTGGCCGCACGCGGGATCATGCCCTGAGCACGGCGCCGGCGGATACCGGTCCCCGACCCCCGACAGGACGGCGGAGCGTCAGACGCCCGCGTCGGCCTCGGCGTCGGCCGGCTCGACGATGAGCTCGAGGCCACGCATGTCGACCACCCGCACGCGGTCGCCGCGCTCGAGCACGCCCCCGCGGCTGCGGACCTTCCACATCGCGCCGCTTACCCACGCCTGCCCCGTCTCACCCTCGGCGCTGCGGACAACCCCGGTGTCGCCGATCATCGTGCCGCCCTGGCCGGCGAACTGCGGGCTCGTCTGGCTGCGCACCGCGAAGCGCCCGATCACAAGCGCGACGACCCCGATCGCCGCGGCGACGGGCAGGAGCACCTCGAGTCCGATGCCGACCCCGCTCGCCTCGGGGAACAGGAACAGCCCGGCGAGCACGAGGGCGACGGCGCCACCGAAGGCGAACACGCCGACACCCGGGGCGAACAGCTCGGCGGCGAACAGCCCGGCGGCGAGGACGAGCAGCACGACGCCGACGAGGTTGACCGGCAGCACGGCGAGCGAGAACAGCCCGAGCAGGAGCATGATCCCGCCGAAGATCGCGCCGACGCCCCCCGAGGGGCTGATGAACTCGTAGAGGATCGCAAGCGGTGCGATGGACATGAACAGGAACGCGAGCTGGGGGTTCGCGAGCGCCTGAAGGATCGACCGCGTCCACGACAGGGCGAACTCCACGACCCCGGCCCCGGCGGTCTCCAGCGTTACCGTCTCACGGTCGCCGGTGGCGGTGGCGAGCTCGACCTCCATGCCGTCGATCGCGTCGAGCAGCTGCGTGAGGCTGCCGGCGAGGAGATCCACCGCGCCGATCTCCACCGCCTCCGTCGCGCCGGCAGACCGGCCGTCGCGGACCGTCGCCACGGCGAAGTCGACGTCGCGCCCACGTTCGCGAGCGATCTCCTCGACGTAGGCGGCGGCGTCCTCGACGACCTTGTCGATGACCTCGCCGCCCTCGAGGCTTATCGGGGTGGCCGCACCGATGTTCGTGCCGGGCGCCATAGCGGCGACGTGCGCGGAGAACGCGATGACCGCGCCCGCGGACGCGGCCCGGGCACCCGCCGGCGAGACGTACACGACGACGGGCACCTGGGCGACGAGCGCGGACTGGACCATGTCGCGCATCGACGTCTCGAGGCCGCCCGGAGTGTCCATCTCGACGACGAGCGCGGCATGCCCGCCCTGCTCGGCTGCCCGCACCGCGTCGGCGAAGTGGCCGGCGAGCACGGGGGTGATGGGCCCTTCCAGCTCCGCGCGCAGCACCGTCGTCGCCTGCCCCGCGGCCCCACCCGCCGCCATCACGAGCATGCCGGCCAGCAGCGCGGTCACGGCGGCCCACCGCCGCGCGTCCCGCACGAGGCCCGACACGGTGCTCATAGGCCCATTGTCGCACGGAAGGCGCGGGTGTCCCGCCCCCCGTACGACCGTCAGTCCGTGATCGTCAGCGGCTCGGGGGCGCCGCTCCCCGCGGGGTGGACCAGGGCCTGGACGTCCTCACCGAGCGGCTCCGCGGCGATGCGCACCGCGACGCCGTCCACCCGGCAGTAGTCGATGCCGACCTCACCACCCGCGTCGGCGACCTCGTCCATGGCGGGCTCCCACAGGTCCTCGGGGATCTCGAGCGCGTCGATCGGGCCGAAGCGCAGCTGTGCCTCGGCGATCAGCTGGCTCACAACCGTGATGGTGTTCATCAGTTGCGGCGCGCTCGCGCGACGAGGGTCGTGGACATGCGGCGACGCTACCGCAGGCGCACGACGGCCGCGAGGCGGACGTTTGCCGACCGGCTCCAGTGGCGAACGGTGAAGACGATGGCCCCGGACTCCGCCGCCGAGCCCGCCGACGCGCCCGCCGACGAGCGCTCCCGGGCGGCTGGTCACGCGGCCGCTGGCCGAGAGGCCCCTGAGAACGCCTCGGCGTCGTCGCCGCTGCTGAAGGCGGGGCGCTACGCCTGGGCGCTCGTCGGGCTCGCCGCGCTGCTCATCCTCGCCGGGCTGGCCGCCGGTCGGCTCATGCTCGTCGTCGTGCCGCTCGTCATCGCGCTGTTCCCGGCGGCGCTGCTGGAACCGGTTGCCCGCTGGTTGAAGCGTACGGGGATGCCCGCTGCCCTGGCGGCGCTGCTCACCGTCCTCGGGGCCATCCTCGTGCTCGTCGGCGTGTTCGGCGTGCTCGTCCCGGTGTTCGCCGCGGAGGTGCCCGAGCTCGCCGAGTCGTTCCGCGAGGGCGTCGACGACCTCCTCGCGCAGGCGCCGTTCGACGTCGGCGGGATGGAGGAGCTGCTCGACCGCGCCCGCGACCAGCTCGGGCGGGCGGGCGAGTACGTCGGCGGCGCCGTGGAGGCGGTGACCGCCGTCTTCGAGGCCGTCGCCGGCGTGCTGTTCGGACTCGTCGTGCTGTTCTTCTACCTGAAGGACGGTGGACGGATCGCCGCGGGCATCCGCGACCTGCTGCCCGCGCGCCTGCAACGCGACGCGACGGAGGTCGGTCGCCGCGTCTGGCACACCCTCGGGTCGTACTTCCGCGGGCAGCTGCTCATCGCCCTCGTCGACGCGGTCCTCATCGGTCTCGGCCTGGTCGCGCTCGGCATCCCGCTCGCGCTGCCCCTGGCCGTGCTCGTCTTCTTCGGCGGACTGTTCCCGATCGTCGGGGCGGTGGTTACGGGGGCGGTCGCCGTCGTCGTCGCCCTCGCCCACGGCGGCCTCGTCACCGCGCTCATCGTGCTCGGCCTCGTCGTGGGCGTGCAGCAGCTGGAGAGCAACGTGCTCGAACCCGTCGTCCTCAGCAAGGCCATCGCCCTGCACCCGCTCATGGTCATCGTCGCGATCACCGCTGGCGCGGTCACCTTGGGGGTGCTCGGCGCGTTCCTCGCGGTGCCGATCGCAGCGAGCGTCGGCCGGGTGGTGGACTACCTGCAGGGACGCGACCGCGCCGACGGCGGCGGCGTGGAGGAAGATGACGAGGAGGAGGGCGACCCTGAGCCGGCGATGGCGAGCAGGGCGTAGCGCGGGGGCCGGGCCGCCACCGTCGCCTGGCAGGTCAGCCGCTGGTCCCGGGAGTCGCGCTCGACGCGGACGTCGACGGTCCACCGCTGACCCGGACGGTCCGCGAACACGACGCGGAACGCGTCGTCGGCGATCACACGCCGGGTGGTGAAGACCAGGTCGTCGACGTGGCGCAGGTCGCGATCGCTGCGGAGGAAGTACTCGGCGGCCTGGACGACGAAGGAGTGCGAGGAGCGGCCCCGGTAGTGGTCGAGGTCGATGAGCCCACGCTCGTACTGCAGGGCGACATCCGGCCCTTCCGCCGGCCCGACGTGGCCGAAGTACAGGCCGTGCGGGAAGCACACGAGGTTTCCCGCGAACCGGTCACCGCCGATGTGGGAGCACTCCCAGACGCGTTCCCCGACCGCCCCGGAGAGCGCGAGGGCCAGGGGGCGGCCGTACTCGGCGCAGCAGGCGTCGTGACGCCCGTTCGTGCAGACGAGGTGCAGCGGCTCCAGCCACGGTGTGCCCCCGACGGGCCGGCCCGCCGCGAGGGGCGTGAGGTCGACGTCGAGCAGGTCGGTCACGTCGTCGAGCACCAGCTCCTCGACGAGTGCGAGGTCGCTGCGGACGACGAAGCAGCGCCGCTGCCTCGCCGAGCGGCCACGGGTCCTGCGGATGAGGATGACACGGGCGTTGACGTCGGCGGCGGTGCTTTCGAGCTCGGTGGCGACGGCGGCCGGCATCCGGCTCTCGATGAGGGCGTCGCGCCCCCACGGGCCGGGCTGCTCGAGGAGCAGCCAGCGCCGCACGTGCGATGCGGTGCCGTAGCGGGGCTCGTCACGCTCGCGGGCCTCCGCGGCGCAGCGGTAGCGCGTCACGACTCGATGAGCAGCAGCGCCTCGCGGACGAGGCGGGCGACGAGCACCCGCCGGCTCTCCTCGTCGAGGTAGCCGGCGAGGTCGCGTACGGTGAAGCGATTCCGTTCGGCCACCCACCGCAGCGCCGGTTCGACACGGGCGGGCAGGCGCAGTGCCCGGTCGCCGAGCATGACGCGGACGACGCCGTCCTCGGGAGGCCCGACGCGGCAGAACGTCCCCGGTCGGCGCACGACGGTCGTCCCGTCATCGAGGTCGCCGACCGCGAGCAGCTGGCGCAGCTGACCGGTGAGCAGCGGTGGCCGCTCTGCCAGGAACCGCTCCGCGGCGGCCTCGGCGACCCTGGGTGCGTCGAGGGACTCGATCTGCTTCGCGAGCGCCGCGAGGCGGTCGGCCACCGCGCCGGTGATGGCGGCAGGATCGTTCGCGAAACCAGGAGGGAGCGACCCGCGGCCCGTGTCGTCCAGTGCAACGGCCAGCGCCCCGTCGAGCGCGTCGCGCAGCACCTGCTCCCAGCTGACCGCGCGCACGCCGATGGTGATGTGCACGGAGGGCTGGTCGACAGTGCGGGCGGCGTGGCGCACGCCCTGCGGGATGTAGAGGCTGTCGCCCGGCTCCAGCGCCAGGTCGAGGTCGGCGACGTCGCCGGCCGTGTAGGTGATCCACTGCTTGCGACCGAACGTCTGCAGGGCGAAGACGTCGTGGGCGTCGGCGTGCACCCGCAGGCCCGTCGCCACGGGTGGCGTCACGTAGGCGTTCGCTTGGACAGGGTGGGTGAGGACGGTCTCGAGCTCCCGGCAGAACCGTGCCAGCGGCGGCCAGGACCGCTGCAGGCCCTGGAGCACGATCGTCGCACCCTCGTCGAACAGCGCGAAGACGCGGCCGGCGTCGGCGAGGTCGGTGACCGGACGTGAGCCGATGCGCGCCCTTCGGGTGTAGGACGCGGCCGGCAGCGTCTCGCCTCCCCGCACGAGCCGGAATGCGGGCGTGCGCAGCCCCGACGCCGACACGATCCGGTCGACGTCGTCGATCGACAGCAGGTCCGCGTACCCGTCGGGCGAGCGGTGGCGGTGGGGCCGGCGGCCCCACCGCTCGGCGAGGAACGCGTCGACGTCGCCGACACAGCGGGCGAGCGCCGCCGGGTCGTTGCCCATGAGGGCGGAAGGACCGTGGTCAGGCGTCCTGGCCGTCGGCGTCGGCACCGTCGGTGGCGTCGCCGTCGCTGCCGTCCGCGGCATCACCGTCGCCGGCGTCCGTGGCGTCGCCGTCACCGCCGTCGGCCGCGTCCGTGGCGTCGCCGTCGGTGCCGTCGACGTCCTGCTCGGCGCGGACGGGCGTCTCCGTCTCCGCCCGGCCGGCCCAGACCGTTTCGATCTCTTCGTCAGTGAGTCCGACCGGGGTGTCAGTGCTCATGTGCGCACGGCTCCTCTGTGTGGTGGGCGGAAGGCTGAGGCCGTGGTGACGCTAGCCTCGCCAGGCTGCAGTGGCAAGCCGTTCCCGGGCGGGCAGGCCCTAACCTCTTTGAGGCCCTCCAGCAGCGAAGCGGTGGCGCCCGGCCATGCGGGTAGTCTCCTCAGATGGAGGGGCTGGTCTTCGTCGTCATCATGGTCGCCGCGCTCGCCGTCGCGGCGCTCGTGATCGGGCGGGCACAGCAGCGCCCCTCCCCCGACAACCCGACGCGCCCGGAGCCGGGTGAGCGCACGGTGTCCGCCGAGGACCCCCGCGACCGCCCCGCCGGTCCCGGCGCGGAGCTCGACGCACCGCACACGAGCGAGCTGGCGCCCGGCGAGGCCACCGACCCGTCGGCGGGGGCCGACGACGTCGGCCGCGCGTCGGGAGGGATCGGCAACGAGGAGCGGGACGCCGGCGGGCGCGAAGGCGGGGGCTGACCCCTGACCGACGCGCGCCGAGGCCCCGACAGGGCCAGGCGAAATTGCCTACGCTACGCCCATGGGTCTCCCTGAGGGGCGCGACGCTGCCGCGGACCCCGGCGGCAGCCTTCTCGAAGGTCTCGTCGAGAACTCCCACCTCGTCGCCCCCGACGAGCTGCCGTCGCTCGTCGCCCGGGCCGCCGAGGCGATCGAGGCCTCGGAGGTGGTCGTCTACCTCGTCGGCTACGAGCAGCGTGTCCTCACCCCCCTCGCCGGGGAGGGCGTGCCGCCACGCGAGCCCCTGGAGGTCGACCACACACTCGGCGGTTGGGCGTTTCGCACCGTCACCGTGCTGCGGAGCGGCGCCGACGACGGTGAGCGGCTGTGGGTGCCGATGGTGGACGGCACGGCCCGGGTCGGGGTCATGGAGCTCACCCTGGCCGCGGTGGACGACGCGCTCGAGCAGCGGGTCCGCGCCTTCGCGGGCCTCGTGGCGACGCTGGTCGTCACGAAGGACGCCTACGGTGACACGCTCAAGCTCGCCCGGCGCGCCGAGCCGATGTCGGTCGCGGCCGAGATGCAGTGGGAGCTGCTGCCCCCGCTCACGTTCTCCGACGGCCGGGTCACGATCAGCGGCATGCTCGAGCCGAGCTACCGGGTAGCGGGCGACACCTTCGACTACGCGCTCAACGACGGGTGCCTGCACGTGGCGGTCATCGACGCGATGGGCCACGGGTTCGAGGCCACGGTGCTCGCGACGGTGGCCATCGGCGTCTACCGCCACGCCCGCCGGCTCGGTCAGGGCCTCGCGGAGACCTACCGGGCGATGGACGATGCGATCGTCCGCCAGTTCGGCGTCGACCGGTTCGTGACCGGGCAGCTCGTGGAGCTCGACACGCGCACCGGCCTGATGCGGTGGCTGAACGCGGGGCATCCCAAGCCACTGCTCACCCGTGGTAACACCCTTGTCGGGCCGCTGGAGTGCGCGCCGACCCTGCCGATCGGCTTCGGAGGGGCGGTGGCGGAGATCGCCGAGCACCAGCTGCAGCCCGGCGACCGGCTCGTGTTCGTCACCGACGGGGTGCTCGAGGCGCGTTCCGCCGACGGCGAGTTCTTCGGCGAGAACCGGCTGGAGGATTTCGTGGTCCGGGTGACGACCGCCGGCCTGCCCGCCCCCGAGACGGCACGGCGCCTCACGCACGCAGTGCTCGACCACCAGGACGGCCAGCTGCAGGACGACGCCACCACCGTCTTCGTCGAGTGGGTGGGTCGCGAGCGCGCCCTGCCGGTCGGCCAGGCCCCCCCGCCGACCCCGTCAGGGTGAGCGGCGCTCCGCCCCGGGCAGGGGCCGGTCCTCGCCGCGGTCGTAGACGAGCCGGTCGCCGTCGCGCCGGACCGTCGGCGTCGGCGGGTGCGCCTGCCGGCGGCCGTCGTGGGACAGGTGCAGCACGGGGGTTGCCCGGACGAGCAGCGCCGCGTCGGCGACGAGCCGGCGGTGGCAGCGCCACCAGACGCTCTCCGCGCACAGCACCGCCGTCGTGACCTCGCGGGCCTGGGCGAGCACGCCGTCGAGCGCGTCCCAGAACGCCGCGCCGGTCATGTGGTCGGCGTAGGCGCGGAAGGCGGCGTCGCGCAGCCCGACGTGCGGTGACGTCGCGTCACCACGCCGGCGCCCACCGAGGGTCTCCTCCCAGCGGTACGCGACGCCGTGCCTCGGCAGCCAGTCCGCCAGGGCCTCCCGGCGGAACTGGGGGTGGCGCCGGCTCCCGGGGAACCTCCGCACGTCCACCACCGCGGCCACCCCCGCCGCGGTCAGCAGCGCGGCCAGCGCGTCCTCGTCGAGCGTGCCGTGCCCGACCGTGAGCAGGGCGGGCACGGGCCGTTGTCGGTCACGCGCCTCCATGACCGGCGTCCTTTCCCCCCGCGGGGCGGCAGAGGATTGCGTAGGGGCGCGGCGGGTGATCGTTCACACTAGCCGTTACGCGCCGGGGCGCGACCAGAGGGAACGGAGACGCACGATGCTCGGTTGGGTCGGTGACATCGAAGATGCCACGCTCGGCAACGACACGTTCAGGACGGTGCTGTTCACCGGCGGGCACCTGCAGCTCACCGTCATGCGGCTCGGTCCCGGGGAGGAGATCGGGCGGGAAGTGCATCCGAACCTCGACCAGTTCATCCGCGTCGAGGCCGGGCACGCCCGGGTGGAGCTCGGCAGAACCGCGGACAGCGTCCAGGAGAGCCACCACATCGTCGGTGACTGGGCGGTTGTCATCCCGGCGGGGATCTGGCACAACGTCGTCAACACCGGGCAGGCGGAGGTGAAGCTCTACTCCCTCTACGCCCCACCGGAGCATCCTTCGGACACCGTCCACCACACGAAGGCGGAGGCCGACGCGGCCGGGCACCACGACCACGAGGAGAGCCGGTCCACGCACCGGTGAGCGCCCCTTGCGGTCCGCCCGTGGCAGGATCGCGCCGGAGGGTTGACTGAGGGAGGACCGGGGTGGCGACGTCGACGGAGACCGGGCACGAATGGCTGTCGGCTGAGGAGATCGCCTCAGTCCGCGAGCGTGTACCGATCGTCTACGTGGAGGCGGTCCCCGTCCGCGTCCACCACCTCGGGGGCGTCGAGCGTGTCGGCCTGCTGCTGCGCAGCCGCCCGGACGGCACCATCAGCCGCGCGATCGTGTCGGGGCGGGTGCTCTACGGCGAGACGGTCCGCGAAGCGCTGTGGCGCAACCTTACGAAGGACCTCGGGCCCGAGGCGGAGCCGCGTCTTCCCCCCGACCCGTCCCCGTTCACCGTCGCTGAGTACTTCCCGCAGGACGCCCGGCGCACGGGCTACACCGACCCCCGCCAGCACGCCGTCGCGCTCGTCTACCTCGTGCCGGTCGACGGGGAGTGCGTGCCCCCTGCGGACACCCTCGACCTCGCGTGGCTGTCGCCCGAAGAAGCGGTGACCCCGGGGGTGGCGGCGGAGATGACGGGCGGCCAGGACCGTCTCGTCCGCCTGGCTCTCGCGCACGCCGGCTGCCTGCCGTAGCCCCGCGTCAGATCACGGGGGGCTCGCGGTAGGTTCCGAAGACCTTCTTCAGGGCGGCGCAGATCTCGCCGAGCGTGGCGTCCGCGCGGACGGCGTCCATGATGACCGGCACGAGGTTCTCCTCGGTGGCGGCGGCCGCCCTCAGCCGCTCCAGGGCCTCGAGGGCGCCGCGCGCGTCCCGGCCGGCCCGGAAGGCGGCGAGGCGCTCCCGCTGCGCGCGCTCCATCTCCGCGGAGACGCGGAGGATCTCGAGCTCGTCGCCCTCGCAGGTCTCGGTGTGCACGTTCACACCGACGAGGCGCTTGTCGCCCTTCTCGAGCTGCTGCTGGTAGCGGAAGGCGGCGTCGGCGATCTCCGACATGAACCAACCCGACTCGATGCCGCGCAGCATGCCGCCCATGACGGTCCCGTCCGGGGACCGGTCGAGTATGCGGGCGAAGTAGGCCTCGGTGTCGGCCTCGACCTTGTCGGTCATCCACTCCACGAACCACGAGCCCCCGAGGGGGTCGACGGTGTTCGTGACCTCGGTCTCTTCGGCGATCACCTGCTGGGTGCGAAGGGCGATCCGGGCCGCGTGGTCGCTGGGCAGGGCGAGCACCTCGTCGAGGGCGTTCGTGTGGAGGCTCTGCGTGCCCCCGAGCACCGCCGCGAGCGCCTCGATGGCCGTGCGGACGATGTTGTTGTCCGGCTGCTGGGCGGTCAGCGACACGCCGGCGGTCTGGGCGTGGAACCGCAGCAGCATGGCCCGGTCCGTGGTGGCGCCGTAGCGCTCGCGCAGCCACCGGGCCCAGATTCGCCGAGCCGCCCGGAACTTGCCGATCTCCTCGAAGAAGTCGATGTGGGCGTCGAAGAAGAAGGACAGGCGCGGCGCGAACCGGTTGACGTCGAGGCCACGTGACCGGCCGAGCTCGACATAGCTGAAGCCGGCGGCGAGCGTGAACGCGAGCTCCTGCGCCGCGGTCGACCCCGCCTCGCGGATGTGGTAGCCCGACACCGACACGGGGTGGTAGCGCGGCAGGTGCTCGGTGGTGAACTCGAGGAGGTCGCCGATCAGCCGCAGGTGGGGCCGGGGAGGAAAGAGCCACTCCTTCTGGGCGATGTACTCCTTGAAGATGTCGGTCTGCAACGTGCCGCCGAGCGCCGCGAGGCCGAACCCCTGGCGCTCGGCCGCCACGCAGTACATCGCGAAAACCACGACGGCGGGCGCGTTGATGGTCATGGAGGTGGTGATCTCACCGAGCGGGATGCGGTCGAACAACCGCTCCATGTCGGCGATGGTGTCGACCGCGACCCCGCAGTGTCCCACCTCCCCCTCGGACTCCGGCTCGTCGGAGTCGCGCCCCATGAGGGTGGGCATGTCGAACGCGACGGAGAGCCCGTGCTGCCCGGCGTCGAGCAGGTCGTGGTAGCGCCGGTTGGTGTCCTCGACGCTGCCGAAGCCCGCGAACTGGCGGATCGTCCACGGACGTCCGCGGTACATCGACGGGTACACCCCCCGCGTGAAGGGATACATCCCGGGGAACCCGATGCGGGTGAAGTCCCGGGCGGCGTTGTGCGGTCCGACGAGCGGGGGGACCGGCACACTCGACAGTGTCGTGAACTCGCGCTCCCGCTCGGGGGCGGCGGCGTAGCGCGCCTCCCACTCGTCGGCGAGCCTGCGGAGGTCCTCAGGGGTCACGCACACCTCGATCGCCGGACGTCCTTCCCGATACTAGCAACCAGGATAGTCGGACGTCCTGGTAAAGGGGCTCCCCCGTCAGTCCCGCAGGTCGCCGAGCCGGCGCCGGACCCGCTGGAGGAGGTCGGTGAGCAGGGCGGCCTCCTCGTCGCTCAGCCCCTCGAGCCCGAAGCGGGCGCCGACGAGCACCGCGGTGGCCTCCTCGACGACCTCCCGGCCGCGAGGGGTGAGGCGGGCAAGCGTCGTGCGGCGGTCCTCGGGGTGGGGCACCCGCTCGACGAAGCCCTGCCGCTCGAGCCGGTCGATGGCGTTCGTGACACTCGTCGGGTGCACCATGAGCCGCTCGCCCATCTTGCCGAGCGGCAGGGCGCCCCGACGGCTGAAGTGGAGCAGCACGAGCGCCTCGTAGCGGGCGAAGGTCAGCTCGAAGTCCCGCAGCAGCTGGTTGAGACCAGCGAGCAGGACCTGCTGCACCCGGACGATGGCCGTCACCGCCGCCATCGGCTCGGCGGCGTCCCAGCGCAGCGACCATTGCCGATGCGCCTCGGCGATGGGGTCCCGCCGGGTGGCCTCGTGGGGTCCGGACACGGGACGGTGCCTACCGCAGCCGTTGCGCCGCCGCAAGTAGGCGCCCGTCCACGGCGGTTCGCCATGGGACCGCGCGGGCAGGGGTGTAACGTCTAGTGGTCGACTCGACGCCGAGCGCCACCGGCCCGCCAAGTCCTCCTGCGGGGAGCATGCATGAGCGGCTCTGCCTCTCCCGTCCCGGAACCGGGATGCGTCCTCGTGGACGCGGCCATGCTCCTATCGTCGCCCGACCTCGCCGGCTACCTCGCCGAGCTCGACGAGAAGGACTACCGCCAGCTCTACCGGTTCATGGTCCTGTCCCGACGCCTCGACACGCAGGCGATCAAGCTCCAGCGACAGGGCCAGCTCGCGATCTACCCGCCGATGCGGGGCCAGGAGGCGGCGCAGATCGGCGCCGCCTACGCCCTGGCCGACCGCGACTGGATCGTGCCGGCCTACCGAGAGCTCGGGATGGCGCTCGTTCGCGGCCTTCCCCCAGCAGCCCTCATGCACCTGTGGCGGGGCACCTGGCACGGCACCTGGGATCCCCGGGAGTTCCGCTTCGGCCTCGTGTCCATCCCCGTCGGGACCCAGGCGCTGCACGCGGTCGGGTTCGCGATGGCGGCACGCATGGACGGCGCGGACCTCGCCGTGCTGGCCTGCCTCGGCGACGGGGCCACGAGCGAGGGCGACGCACACGAGGCGATGAACTTCGCGGGGGTGTTCGCCGCTCCGTGCGTGTTCTTCGTCCAGAACAACCAGTACGCGATCAGCGTGCCCGTGAGCGGCCAGACCCGGGCCCCGACGATCGCGCACAAGGCGGTCGGCTACGGCATGCCCGGCTACCGCTGCGACGGCAACGACGTCCTCGCCACGTACGCGGTGACCCGCGCGGCGGTGGACCGCGCCCGCGGCGGGGGGGGCCCTTCGCTCATCGAGGCGGTCACCTATCGCATGGAGGCGCACACCACCTCCGACGACCCGACGCGCTACCGGCCCGCCGAGGAGCTCGACGCGTGGAGAGGGCGCGACCCGATCACGCGGTTCACCGCCTTCCTGCACGGTGAGGGCCTGCTCGACGAGGCGTTCCGCACGGAGGTGGCGGACGAGGCGGAGGACGCCGCCCGCCGTCTGCGTGGCGAAGTCTACGACGCGCCGCACGGTGACCCGCTCGAGCTGTTCGACCACGTCTACGTCGACCCGCCTGCCGCGCTGGGCGAGCAGCGCGCGCGGCTGGCGCGCGAGCGCCGCGCCCGCAAGCGGTGACCCGCGCGTCACCCGTCGCCGAAGCGCCCGCCCCCACGGGTGCGCCGGAGGCGCGCGACACGTTCCTCGACGTCGCGCCGGGCGGCGCGTTCCCCCTCGGTGTCGACACCGACGAGGGTGAGGTCGGCGCCCGCACCGCGCACGAGCAGCCACGTGCCCTCGCCCGCTCCCGCCGGCAGTGCAGCGGCCGGAACGTGGTGCTCGGCTTCATCGCCGGCGACGAGCAGGACGGCGAGGCCCTCGACGATGCGGTCCACCATGGCGTGCCGGAGGTCGGGTTCAGCCGGCATGGGCGCGTCCTTTCCCGTCGACGCGACCGCCGATTCGGAGCCCGGCCGCCGTGGAGACCCGCAGGGACCTGCCGTCGGTGGTGACGACGACTGTACCGTGCACCGGGGTGCCGAAGACCTCGGCACCCGACGCCGCGAGGCGCTCGACGACTTCCTCGTGGGGATGACCGTAGGGGTTGTCGCGACCCGCCGAGTAGACCGCGATCCGCGGGGAGACCGCCTCGAGCAGTGCCGGGCCTGTCGAGGTCGAGGAGCCGTGGTGGCCGACCTGGTACACGTCGGCGCGGAGGAGCGGCGCGTGGTCGGCCACCATCCGGTGCTCCGTGGGCTGCTCGGCGTCGCCGGTGAAGAGGAACGTCACGTCGCCGTAGCCGACCCGGAACACAAGGCCGTTGTCGTGCAGGCCGCCGGCGCCCTGTGCCGGCGGGTTCGCGAAGGCGAAGCGCAACGACCCCACCGAGGTCGTGTCACCCGCTCGCGGCTCCTCGAACACCGCGTCGGAGCGCTCCAGGGCGTCGAGCGCCTCGGTGAAGGTGCGGGTCGTGTGGGACACCGGGTGACCACCACACCTCCGCGACGGTGAAGCGGTCCATCACCTGCGCGAACTGGCCGAGGTGGTCGGCATGGGGGTGCGTGACCGCGACGACGTCGAGGGCGGTGACACCCCGGTCCACGAGGTAGGTCACGACGTCCTGCGCGGTGTGCCTGCCGGTGTCGACGAGCACGGTGGCGTCCGGTGCGACGAGCAGGGTGGCGTCGCCCTGGCCGGCGTCGATGAAGTGGACCTCGAGCCCCGGCGTGGGCCCCGGCGGTCCCGCGCGGTCCTGCCGGGCGGGTGCCGCGCAGGCCGACCCCACCAGCCCGGCGACGAGCAGGACGGCCAGGCCGACCGCCGGTCGACCCGTCCGGTGACCCGCCCGCACGTCCGTCGCGCGATGCTACCGCCGCGCGGCGGAAACCCAGTGACCCGGCGCCGCATGGGCCAGCCACGATCCGGGTACGGCTGTGCGTCGGCCGGCACGAGCCGCGTCCGCACGTCGACACGCGCCGATCGGCGCCTGACCTGCCGGGAGCCCGCTGTGTCGCTCACCCTGCCCGAGCTGCCGCTGCACGAAGCCGGCTGGATCTTCGCGCTGCTCATGGCGGCCATCCTCGTGGCCCCGCTCCTCTCACGCTGGCTACGGCTGCCCGACCTCGTCGTCCTCGTCCTCCTCGGGACGCTTCTCGGACCGAGCACGTTCGGTCTCCTCGAGCGCACGGGGCCCATCGAGGTGCTCGGCACCGTCGGTCTGCTCTACCTCATGTTCGTGGCGGGTCTCGAGCTCGACCTCGACGAGTTCGTCGAGCATCGCCGGCACTCGCTCGGCTTCGGTTCCGCCACCTTCGTGGTGCCCATGGTCCTCGGGACGGTCGTGAGCCTCGCCATGGGCTTCCCGCTCCTGGCCTCGATCCTGCTCGCCTCGTGCTGGGCGTCGCACACCCTCGTCGTCTACCCCACGTTCCGGCGCTTCGGCACGGTCCGCAACCGGGCGGTCACGACCAGTGTTGGCGCGACCATCCTCACCGACACGGCCGCCCTGCTCGTGCTCGCCGTCGTGGCCAGGGCGCACCAGGGCTCGCTCGGCGCGGCGTTCTGGGCCACGCTCCTGCCGAGCCTCGCGGTCCTGCTCTTCCTCACCCTGTGGGCCCTGCCCCGGGTGGCGCGCCGGTTCTTCGCCGGAGCGGGCCAGGACCGCACGCTGCGGTTCGCCTTCCTGCTCACCGCGCTGTTCGCGGTCTCGGCGCTCGCCGAGCTGGCCGGCATCGAGGCGATCGTCGGCGCCTTCCTCGCCGGCCTCGCCCTCAACCGCCTGGTGCCGAACGACAGCTGGGTGATGGACCGCGTCGAGTTCCTCGGCTCCCACCTGCTCATCCCGATCTTCCTGCTCAGCGTCGGCATGCTCATCGACCCGCGGATTGTCGTCACCGACCCCTCCTCGCTCACCGTCGCCGCCGGGTTCATCGCCGTCGCGCTCGGCGCGAAGTGGATCGCCGCCTTCGGGACCGGCAAGGTCCTCGGCTACGACCGCACGGAGATCGGGGCGATGTTCTCCCTGTCGGGGGCGCAGGCCGCCGCCACCCTCGCCGCGGTCATCGTCGGCGTCAACGTCGGGCTCATCGACAGTGGCACGGTCAACGCGGTCATCCTCGTGATCCTCGTGACCTGCCTGCTCGCGTCGTGGACGGCCAACCGCTACGCCCCCCTGCTCCCCCGCCCGGAGGCCAAGCGCCTGCTCGGACAGACCGTCGTCGTGCCGATCGCCAAGCCGGGCTCGGCCGGGCCACTCGTGCGGCTCGGCGCCGCCCTGGCCGCCGAGGACTCCGGCTCGGTCGTGCCCCTCACGGTCATCCCGCCGCATGTGAGCGGCAAGGGCCTCGACAAGGTCCGCGAGGTGAACGCCGCCGCGGAGGCCGAGGCGCTCGCGCACGGCGCTGAGGCCTCCGCCGTCGTGCGCATCGACGCATCACCGACCGCAGGGGTTCTCCACACGGTCGTGGAGCGGGGCGCGACCTCGATGGTGCTCGGGTGGCGCGGGCGCAGCAACGGCGGCTACCTGTTCGGCAGCAACATCGACCCGATCGTCTCCGACGTCGCCGTGCCGACCGTCATCGCGAGGGTGCGCGACGAGCCCTTCGAGCGGATCCTGCTCGCCATCTCCGACGCCAACACCGTCCCCGCCGGGCAGGCCAGCCTGTGTCTCGCGGTCGAGGTGGCCCGCCGCCTCGCCGCGCAGGCCGACGTGCCGGTCGCGGCGTGCGCGAACACCGAGGACGCCAGCGCCCACCGGCTCGTCCGCGACGAGCTCGGCATCGACGTCGAGTACGACCCCCGCAAGCGCTCCATCGCCGTCCGTCACCGTGCGAAGCCCGGGGACCTCGTCATCGTCCCCGTCAAGCCCGAGCACGCGGGACTGCGGGGCGCCGCGGCCCGTATCGCGCGGGCGATACCCGAGCACCAGCTGCTGCTGACCATGGACACCCGGGGCCTCAGCCTGCCGGCATCCGGCCGCCGCTCCGAAGAGACGCCGGAGGAGAGCCCCGTTGCCTCGGCCACGAGCGAGGAGTGAGACGCCCGCCACCGGGCAACCCGGGGCGGGCGTCGTGCCGGGTGCGGCGGGCGGCCCGCCGCCGTCAGGCCGTGCGGCGTCCGGTGACGAGGCGGTAGATCAGCAGCAGGAGGATCGAGCCGATGATCGCGGCGAGCCAGGTGCTGACGCTCCAGAAGTTGTCGACGGGGTCGACACCGAAGAGCGCGCCTCCGAGGAACCCGCCGAGCATTGCGCCGACGACGCCGATGAGCATCGTGACGATGATGCCGCCGGGGTCATCGCCCGGAAGGATCGCCTTCGCGATGGCGCCGGCGAGCAGTCCGAGGATGAGAAAGGCCAGGATTCCCACTTTTCAACCTCCAGCTTGACGGGACCACGCCGCGGCGATGGCGTGGTGGCTGCCCCGTTCCCCCGCGCAGACCGCGTCAAACACCCACAGGTGGGGGACACCTCCCCCTGGCAGGTGAGCCCGAAGGGATGTACGCTTTCCCGGCGTGGGCCTCGGCATGATCGACCGGAGGGCCTTGGTTCAGAAGATTGGTCAGGGCATGGGCAGCCGGGGACACGGCTCAGGCTGGGTGCGGCGCGGCGTCGACCTGTCGATGCCGTCAGTATCCTCCTGTCAGCCGGTGCTGCGGGCAAGACGAGGGCGGTGCGGGGGGTGAGCAGGTCGGAAACGCTGCTCACGAGCGCTCACCGTTCGCCTCGCGGCAGCTGTCCCGCTCCCGCGTTCCCCCTGGCGCGCAGGAGCGTCGACGGGATGGTCCTCGCGCTATCCGAGGCGCGCGTCCTGCGGACCGCCTGGGCGTTCCAGGCGTCGACCGCTGAGATGGCCGCTCTCAACGGCAACGGCTTGGTCGCCGGCAGCACCCTGACGGGGCCCTCGATGAACGGGTCGTCACGGGGCGTCCTGTGGCAGCAGGCGGCCTGGCAGCGCCGACCGCGGAAGGTCGGCGTGGTGGGCGCCCGGCTCGCCGCGATGGGGCTTGTGAGCAAGTTCGCCCTCGCGGTGACGGTGACCGTGGCCGTGCTGGCAGGCGCGTCGGCGACGGACCTGCCCGAGATGGTGAGCGACGCCCTCAAGCGGCTCACGCCGTTCGGGTCCTCCGACGGGCAACAGGGGTTCACCCCCGGCGGCAGGAAGGACCGCGCGGGCGAGCTCCAGGTCCCCCCGGACGCCCGCCGCCAGGCGGACCGGCCCGGCGTGGACCGTGGGCCGCACGGCGGGGCGGGCGTGGACGGCGAGCGCCCTGGCCCGCGCGCACAGGGGCAGGGGTCGGGCGCTGGGCTCGCCTCGGACCCGCTCGACGATGACCCGATCGCTCCCCTCCTGGGGATCCGCCCCCGCTCCGGACAGGGCGGCGGGCAGGCAGGCGGTCGCGCCCCGGTGCCTCCAGGCCCCGGCGGCGCCGCCCCACCGGCCGATCCTCCCACCCCGCCGGGTGGACCCCCGGCTGCTCCCCCGGGGCCCCCCGCGCAGGCCCCGCCGGGGCCTGGAGGCACCGGGGCGCGACCGCCTGCCTGCCCGCCGCCCTGTCCGGAGCGGGGGCGGATCCCCAGGAGGGGAG
>DATLGH010000061.1 GCA_035540635.1 Egibacteraceae bacterium
GCGGAGGGGGCGGCGCGGCGGCGACCGCGGCGACGGCCAGGGCGGCGGCGAGGTCGACCCGGCCCGCCGACCCGGGCATGGGCCGGGCGGTGGACAGCAGCCGCTCGCGCACCTGCCCCGGCGGGACCTGCGCCGCGCGCAGCATCGCGGCGCCGGCGGAGACGATGGGGGTGGCGAAGGACGTGCCGTCGGCGCGGGCGTACCCGTGGCCGGTGTGGGTGGAGATGATGTCCACACCGGGCGCGAACAAGGTCCGCGCGTCGCGGTTGGAGTGCCGCCACACCGCGTCGCCGCGGTCGCTCGCGCCCACGACGATCACCGGCACCGACGGCGCGTAGGGGGTCGAGCCGCGTCCCTCGTTGCCGGAGGCGGCCACGACGACCGCCCCGGCGGCGTGCGCCTCGGTGATGGCCGCCTCGACGTCACTGCCGATGATCCCGCTCGCGTTCGGGACGAGCCCGGGCGCCTCGGCGAGGCTGAGGTTGATGACCTGCGCGCCGTTGCGGGCCGCCCAGCGGATGCCCTCGGCGACGTCGGCGGAGTTGCCCGTGCCGCCCGCGTCGAGCACCCGCACCGGCATGATCCGCGCTCCCGGGGCGACGCCGGTCCCGCCCACGCCGTTGCCGGCGATCGCGGCGATGACCCCGGCGACGAGGGTGCCGTGGCCGTTGGGGTCCTCGGGAGGCGTCCCCCGCTCGACGAGGTCGATGCCGGGAGCGATGCGCCCCGCGAGGTCGGGATGGGTCGCGTCGACGCCCGTGTCGACCACCGCCACGACCACGCCCGCGCCCTGGTTGCTCGCCCACGCGTCGAACACGCCGACCTGGGTGAGGTGCCACTGCTCGCCGACAAGGGGGTCCCCGGGAGGCGCCACCGCCGCCAGGGCGAGCGTGGACAGCAGCACGAGGGCCCAGGTCAACACACGATGCATGCGGAGAAGCATGACAGTACGGCGCGCGGCTCGCACCTGTGCGCAGGCAAAACCCCTGCCGACCGGGAAGGGTGTTGACGCTGCGCCGGGTGCGGGGGGATCATGGCCCCGGTCGCGTGGGGGTGGGCAGGGAGGCTCGTGGAGACGGCAGGGCCGCATCGACGCAACCCGGTCACGCCGCGGCAACGCGCCCGCGACTGGTCGGGGGACCGGCCGCTGCTGCACCTCGTGTTCCCGCGTTGGCAGCCGCTCGGGCTGCACCGCGTCTGGGGTCATCGCATGCCGCCCATGGCGCTGCTCGTCCTCGCCGCGGTGGCGCGCCGCAGCGGGTGGCGGGTCCGCCTCGTGGACCGCAACGTCAAGGGTCATGCCACCGAGTCGGGCGACGAGCGCCCGGACCTCGCCGCAATCACCGTGTGGACGCCGCTAGCCGGGGACGCCTACCGCATCGCCGACGCGTACCGGCGGCGGGGCGTCCCCGTGGTCCTCGGCGGGGTGCACCCGTCTCTTCTGCCGACGGAGGCCCTCCGGCACGCCGACGCGGTCGTGTCGGGCGAGGCCGAGTCGGTCCTGCCCACGGTGCTCGCCGACGCGGCGGCCGGTCGCCTGGGTCGCCTCTACCAGGGCACGTGGGGTTCGATGGACGACACCCCGACGGTCCACGAGTGGGCCGACCTCCTGCGGGCCTGGCCGATCAGCCGCTACGTGCCCCTCAACACGCTGCAGACGACGCGGGGCTGCCGCTTCAACTGCGACTTCTGCTCGGTGATCCGCATCAACGGTCAGGCGTCGCGCCACCGCGATCCCGATGTCGTCGTCGATGAGCTTCGGGTGCTGAAGCGGGTCGGTCAGCGCGTCGGTGACTTCACCTACGTGTTCTTCCTCGACGACGACCTCGCCGCCGACCGAGCCTACATGGGCGAGCTCTGCGAGGCGATCCTGCGCTCGGGCGTGCGGGTGACGTGGGGAACGCAGGGGTCGCTCGTCGTGGCCCGCGACGAGGAGCTGCTCGACCTCGCCGCGCGCAGCGGCATGCGTGCGTTGTTCACCGGCTTCGAGAGCGTCTCCCCCGGCAGCCTCCGCGAGGCGAAGAAGCAGCGCAACCGTCCCGGGGAGTACGGCGAGCTCGTCACCCGCCTGCACCGTCGCGGGATCGGGGTCGAGGGCGGGTTCATCTTCGGCTTCGACCACGACCCTCCGACGGTGTTCACCGAGACCGCCGAGCTCGCCGACCGCATCGGCGTCGACGCCGCGCACTTCTCGCTGCTCACGCCCTACCCCGGGACGCACACGTTCGCCCGGTTCCTCGCCGAAGACCGCATCACCAGCTTCGACTGGTCGTGCTACGACCTCTACCACGCGGTCATCACCCCCGCCCGGATGAGCCGCGAGCAGCTCGAGCAGGGGCTGTGGACGGCGTACCGCGTGTTCTACTCCGGTCGGCGCAGCGTCCGCAGGCTCGCCCGCGAGCTGCCGCGACGGGCACCCTCGTTAACGCTGTTCGCCGGGCTCACACTCGCCGACTACGCCCGCCACTACCGGCGCTCCACTCCCCCGCCCCCGGCGCGTGCGCACCCCACCGCACCCGAGGACGTCGCCCGCCTCGCCGCCGTGAGCGCCGCCCCGGCGCGCGAGACCCTGACGCTCGCCTACCGCGACGCGACAGAGCCCTGAGCGCTGTCGGGGACCGGGGTCGTCAGACGACGACGACGAGCGAGTCGCGGTGGATGAGCGCGCGGGCGTACGCGGCCCCGAGCTCGGCGGTGACTGCCGCGGTCGAGCGCCCGAGGAGGCGCTCGACGTCCGCGCGGCCGTAGCTCACGAGCCCACGGGCGACCACCCGCCGGTCGGGGCCGACGACGTCGACGGGATCGCCGGGGGCGAAGTCGCCGTCGGCGGCGACGACGCCGGCGGCGAGCAGGGACTTGTTGCCGTCGACGAGCGCCTTCACCGCGCCCTCGTCGACGACCACCGACCCTTGGGGCGCGGTCGCGAACGCGATCCACAGCTTGCGGCTCTCGGGCCGGCGCGAGCTCGGCGGGAACCACGTGCCGACATGCGCGCCGGCGACGACCTCGCGCACGACGCCGGGGCGCCGCGCGTTCGCGATGACCGCGTGCGCGGCGCTGAACGTCGCGATGCGCACCGCCTCGAGCTTGCTCGCCATCCCGCCGCTGCCGACGTCGGAGCCCGTACCGCCGAACAGCCGCGGGTCGAGCGACGACAGGTCGTCGACGCGGCCGAGGACCGGCAGGTCCGCGACCTCGGACGGGTCCCCGTCGAGCAACCCGTCGACGTCGGAGAGCAGCACGAGCACGTCCGCGCCGAGCATGCTCGCAGCGAGCGCGGCGAGGCGGTCGTTGTCGCCGAAGCGCAGCTCGTCGGTGGCCACGGTGTCGTTCTCGTTCACGATCGGCACCGCCCCGAGCTCGAGGAGCTTCTCGAACGTCTGGCGGGCGTTGAGGTAGCGCGCGCGCTGGACGATGTCGCCGGGGGTGAGCAGCACCTGCCCGCAGACCATGCCGTGCACGGCGAAGGACTGCTGGTAGGTGTGCACGAGGATGCCCTGCCCGACGCTCGCCGCGGCCTGCAGCCCGGGAAGGTCGGTCGGCCGGCGCAGCAACCCGAGGGGGCGCAGGCCGGCCGCGACCGCCCCGCTCGACACGAGCACCACCTCGGTGCCCTTGCCGCTCACGGCGACGATCTGGGCGACGAGGTCGGCGACGAGGTCGCGGTCGAGCCCCCCGGCGCGGTCCCGCAGGCTCGAGGAGCCGACCTTGACGACGACGCGGTCCGGTCGGGGGAAGCGGGGCCCGGTCACGCGCCGGCCTCGCCGTCCGTGGCCTGCGGGGCCCCCGGAGGCTCGTCGGGTTCGGGCAGGTCGGGCTCGAAGGCGAACACCGCCCCGGCGATCTCCACGTCGTCGCCCCGCCTCGCCCCCGCCTGTGTCAGCGCGCGCTCGACCCCGGCCCGCACGAGCCTTCCCTGCAGGTGGCGGACCGCCTCGGGGTTGTCGAGGTCGGTCATGACCACCCAGCGCTCGACGCGCTCCCCGCTCACCCGGAAGCCGTCCCGGGTCCGTTCGACCGTGAAGCCCTCCCCCGCCCGCCGGCCGGCGGGCCGCAGCACCGGCCGGCCGGCCGGCGCACCCGGCCCGGCCTCCTGGCGCTCCGCCCGCGCGAGGCGCACGAGCGCGGCGAGACGGTGACGCAACGCGTCGAGGCCCTCGCCGGTCACGGCGCTGCCCGCGAGCACCTCCCAGCCGGCCGCCTCGAGGTCGGGCCGGACGATCTCTGCGGTGTCCCGGTCGGCGTCGACCTTGTTGAGCCACAAGAGCGCGGGCCGCTCCACGAGGTCTGGCTGGTACGCGGCCAGCTCGCCGACGATGGTCTCGAGGTCCTCGCGGGGGTCGCGCTGCTCGTAGCTCGCGCAGTCGAGGACGTGGACGAGCACGCCGGCGCGCTCGACGTGGCGGAGGAACTCGTGGCCGAGCCCCCGCCCCACGCTCGCACCCTCGACGAGCCCCGGCACGTCGGCGATGACGTAGTCGATCTCGTCGTCGTTGACGACGCCGAGGTTGGGCGCGAGCGTCGTGAACGGGTAGTCGGCGATCTTCGGCTTGGCGGCGGACAGCCGGGCGATGAGCGAGGACTTGCCGGCGTTGGGGAAGCCGACGAGCGCGACGTCGGCGGCGAGCTTGAGCTCGAGTACGAGCCAGCGCTCCCCAGCCGGCTCGCCGAGCTCGTGGAAGCGCGGGCCCCGCCGCTGCGCGCTCTTGAAGGCGGCGTTGCCCCGGCCGCCCCGCCCCCCGGCCACCGCGACGACCTCGTCGCCGGGCCGCACGAGGTCACCGAGGAACGTCCCGTCGGCGTCGCGCACGACCGTGCCCACCGGCACGCGAAGGACGACGTCCTCGCCGTCGGCCCCTCGGCGCTGATCCCCCTCGCCGTGGCGGCCGTGGCCCGCCTTGCGGTGCGGGCGGTGGTGGTAGTCGACGAGGGTCGCCACGTCGAGGGAGGCCCGGAGCACCACCGACCCGCCGTGACCCCCGTCCCCGCCGTCGGGGCGCCCCTTCGGCTCGAAGGGCTGGCGGGCGAACGACGTCACCCCGTCCCCGCCCCGGCCCCCGGCGACGTGGATCTTGACCTGGTCGACGAACGCGCTCATCGCCGCCAGCCTAGTCCGGCGGGTAGCCCCCCCGGGGCGGGCGCTAGCCGAGTGCCTGCTCGACGTCGGCGACGAGATCCTCCGGGTCCTCGATCCCGACGGACAGGCGCACGAGGTCGTCGGGGACGGCCACCGGTGAGTCGGCCGTTGACAGATGCGTCATCCGCCCGGGGTGCTCGACGAGCGACTCCACGCCCCCGAGGGACTCGGCGAGGGCGAACACCCGGAAGCGCGCGCAGGCCTTCACCGCGGCGTCGGCGTCGGCCATGCGGAACGACACCATCCCGCCGAAGTCGCGCATCTGCCGAGCGGCCGCAGCGTGGCCGGGGTGCCCGGGCAGGCCGGGGTAGAGCACGCTCGTCACGGACGGGTGCTCGACGAGGGCGTGGACGACGGCGCGCGCGCCGGCGCAGTGGGCGCGCATCCGCACCGCGAGCGTCTTCACGCCCCGCAGGGTGAGCCAGGCGTCCCACGGCCCCGGCACACCTCCGATGGCGTTCTGCAGGAACCCGATCCGCTCGGCGAGCGCGTCGTCGTCGAGCAGGACCGCGCCGCCGACGACGTCGCTGTGCCCCCCGAGGTACTTCGTCGTGGAGTGCACGACGACGTCGGCGCCCAGACTGAGCGGCTGCTGGAGGTAGGGGGTGGCGAAGGTGTTGTCGACGACGACGAGGGCCCCCCGCTCGTGCGCGAACCCGGCGAGCTCGGCGATGTCGAAGACCGTGAGCAGCGGGTTGGTGGGGCTCTCGATCCAGAGCATCCGGGTCGTGTCGCGCCAGGCTGCGGCGACGGCGTGGAGGTCGCCGAGGTCGGCCGTGTCGAAGAACAGGCCCCAGGGCGCGTGGACCTTCGCGAACTGGCGGTAGGTGCCCCCGTAGACGTCGTCGGCGAGCACGACGTGGTCGCCGGGCGTGAGCGTGCGCAGGACCGCGTCGCTCGCCGCGAGACCGGAGGCGAACGCGTAGCCGTGCGCCGCTCGCTCCAGGGAGGCGAGCGCCGCCTGCAGCGCGTCGCGGGTCGGGTTGCCGCTGCGGGCGTACTCGTAGCCGGAGTGTCGGCCGACCTCGGCCTGCACGAACGTGGACGTCTGGTAGACCGGGACGGCGACCGCCCCGGTCAGCGGGTCGGGGTCCTGGCCGGCGTGGATCGCCCGCGTCGAGAACCCCGCGTCGTCCCAGGCGCTCATGTCCGCTCGCTGTTCATCAGGAAGTCTAGGACGTCGGCGCGGGTGAGCACCCCGACAGGCAGCGGGCCCTCGCAGACGAGCACCGCCGGGGCGCGGGCCGTCAGCACCGCCATCGCGTGGTCGACGGTGTCGCGGGAGTCGATCATGGGCAGCGGGTCGTCCATCACCTCGCCGACGGTCTTCTCGAGCACGCTCGTGTCCCGGTAGGCGCGGTCGAGCAGGCCGCGCTCGGCGATGCTGCCGAGCACGTCGTCGCGTGACTCCAGCCGGTCGCGCTTGACGACCGGCATTTGGCTCACGCCGTAGCGGTGCAGGGTGGCGATCGCCTCGCGGACCGACTCGTCGGGGTGGACGTGGACGATGGCGGGCAGATCCCCGGTGCGTGCGGCGACGACCTCGGCGACCCGCGCGGCGGCGCCGCGCTTGTCGACGAAGCCGTTGGCGGCCATCCACTCGTCGTTGAAGACCTTCGACAGGTAGTTGCGCCCGCTGTCGGGCAGCAGCACGACGATCGTCGCGTCCTCGGGGTAGCCGGCCGCCACCTGCAGCGCCGCCCACGCCGCGAGGCCGCCGGACCCGCCGACGAGCATGCCTTCCTCGCGTGCGAGCCGGCGGGCGGTGACGAACGAGTCCCGGTCGGTCACGGTGACGTAGCGGTCGACGACGTCAGGGTCGAAGGTGCCGGGGATGAAGTCCTCGCCGACCCCCTCGACGAGGTAGGGCCGGGCCTCGTCACCCGAGTACAGCGACCCCTCGGGGTCGGCGCCGACCACGACGAGGTCGGGGTTGCGCTCCTTGAGGTAGCGCCCCGCCCCGCTGATCGTGCCGCCCGTGCCGACGCCGGCGACGAACACCTCGATCCTGCCGCCGGTCTGCTGCCAGAGCTCCGGCCCGGTCGAGCGGTAGTGGGCCTCGGGGTTCGCCGGGTTCCAGTACTGGTTGGGCTGGAAACCCCCGGGGATCTCCTCGGCGAGACGGTCGGCGGTCCGGTAGTAGCTGCGCGGGTCGTCGGGCTCGACCGCGGTCGGGCACACGACGACCTCGGCGCCGTAGGCGCGCAGGAGGTTGATCTTCTCCTGGCTCATCTTGTCGGGCATGACGAACACGCAGCGGTAACCCCGCCGGGCGGCGACGATCGCAAGACCCGCACCGGTGTTGCCGCTCGTCGGCTCGACGATCGTCCCGCCGGGCCGCAGGTGACCCGCGCGCTCAGCGGCCTCGATCATCGCGAGGCCGATGCGGTCCTTGACGCTGCCGCCGGGGTTCAGGTACTCGACCTTGGCCACGAGCGTCGGCGACACACCGGCGCTGAACCGCGGCATGCGGACCAGGGGGGTGTCCCCGACGAGGTCCACGAGCGAGTCGACGATCATGCGCTCCCCTCGGGCTCGGTGTGGGCGCAGCGTAGCCGAAGGGCCGCCGCACCCGCTGCGGGCCTCAGCAGGCAGCGAGACGTGCGCTCACCCGATCGGCGACGGGGGCGACCGCCGCGACGGAGCGAGGGGTCGGCGCGAGCACGGGGTAGGCGACGACGGGGCGCCCGGCGTCCACGACGACCACCCGGTCGGCGAACAGCGTGGCGAGCGTGACATCGTCGACGGCCACGACGGTGGTCAGCCCGAGGTCGGACAGGCCCGCGAGGTCGGCGATGGCGAGCGCGCGGGCCGGGGCGTTCGCCGCGGAGAACGGGTCGGTGACCGCGAGCGCCTTCACGCCGACGCGGGCGGCCTGCACGGCCTGGATGCGCACGGTGCCGCCGGCCGCCGCCACCTCCCCGTCGAGACGGACGCAGGCGTCGAGCCCCTCGGCGAGCTCCTCGACGAGCGCGGCGCTGCCGTCGCCCACCATGGCGAGCGTCTCGCCCGCGAGCACGTTGAGGCCCGGCACGCAGGCGGCGTAGCGGTGCACCCGCTCACCGCTCCACGTGCGCAGCACGAGCTCGTCGGGCGTCAGGCCGAACCGCCTCACGACTGGTTCCGGGGTCCCGCACGTCGTCATGGCCCGATGATCGGGCACGGTCGCTGACCCCTCAACAGGAGGAACAGTGAGAACCGGCCGTCCGCCGCCGAGAGGCAGTGCGAACAGGGTTTACTCGGCGAGCACCTCGGCGAACTTGCGTTTGCCCGAGCTGCGGAACGACACCCTGCCGTCGATCAGCGCGAACAGCGTGTCGTCGCCGCCGCGGCCCACGTTCTCGCCGGGGTGGATGCGGGTGCCGCGCTGGCGGACGATGATCGTGCCGGCGGTGACCACCTGGCCCCCGTAGCGCTTCACCCCGAGCATCTTCGGGTTCGAGTCACGCCCGTTGCTGGTGGAGCCGCCGCCCTTCTTGTGTGCCATCGTGTCGTCTCCTCGACTACGCGGTGATGTCGTCGACCCGGATCCGGGTCAAGGACTGGCGGTGGCCGGCCTTGCGGCGGTAACGGGTCTTGTTGCGGTACTTGAAGACGGTGATCTTGTTCCCGCGACGCTGCTCGACGACGCTGGCCCGCACGGTCGCGCCATCGAGGGCGTCGGGGGTCGCCTTGACGCCGCCGTCGTCGTCGACGAGCAGCACGGGCCGCAGGTCGACGCTGCCGTCCTCGCCGGGCTCGACCTTCTCCACGTCGAGGGTGTCCCCGACGCGGACGCGGTACTGCTTGCCGCCCGTGGCGATCACGGCGTACATCGTGGCTCCTGCCGAGTGCGGGCTCGGGGCGCCGCGGACCGGGGGTCGGGGCGCGTCGACGAGCGAAATAAAGGTGCGCCTCGGCGCACCGCCTGGGAAGTGTAGGGTGCCCCCAATGCCCTGTCAATCAGCGCCCGGGCGGGTGCGCCTCACCGACCAGGCCCTCGTCGCGGTGGCCGCCGCACGGCAGGCCGGCGCTCACCACGGCAGGCATCCCACCGCCGCCGACATGCTCGTCGGCCTCGCCGCGGAGCCCGACGGCTGTGCCGGCGCCCTGCTGCGGACCCTGCCGAGTGCGGCGCTCGGCCTCGTCGAGCGGACGCGGACCACGCCGGCGCGGCTTCCCGGCCTCGAGGCGGTCGTGGGCCGCGCGGCCCGCCGGCAGGGCGCGCGGGCGGTGTCGACGGCCGACCTGCTCGCCGCGCTCCTCGAGGCGGGGGGCCCGGACGTGACCGACCTGCTCGACGCCTGCGGGTATGACGCCCGGGCGCTGTACCGGGCCGTCACCGGCGACCCGGCGGCCGCGCACGAGACGTTCGGCCTCGGCTCGGACCCGGACCTGTCCGTCGATGCGGCGTTCGCCGTCGCCCGCGTGCGCGCCACGGGCGGAGGAGCCGTCGACCTGCTCCTCGCCATCGCCTCGACGGGGGGTTCGCAGTCCGTGCTGCCAGGAGGCGAAGAGGAACTTGCCGGGAGGCTCGCCGGCCTCTGGGAGGACGGCGAGCCCGCGCGCACGGGGCCGGACTGGGACCTCGGCCTCGAGGCGGTCCTCGCCGCGGCTCGGGCTATGGTCGCGCCGCCGATCGACGCGCTCGACCTCGTCCGCGCCGCGCTCCTCGCCGGCGGCCAGGGGCCCGGCCGGCTGCTCGAGAACGCCCAGCCCCCCCAGCCCCGCGCCTCGCGGAGCCCCCAGCCGCCCAGCGAACGGGGGACCGCGTGAGCGCGACGATCGACGGGTTGGCCGCACGGGCCATAACCGCCGAGGAGTACGCGGCGTTCGCCACGGCGGTCGAGACGGCCTTCGGCGAGGACGCCCAACCCGAGGACGTGGCGCTCTGGCGCGACATCACCGAGCTCGACCGGACGGTCGCGGTCTTCGACACGGGGCAGATCGTCGCCACGGGCACCGTCGACAGCCTCGAGCTGACCGTCCCCGGCGGTGACGCGGTCGCGATGGCCGGGGTCACCGCGATCGGCGTGCTGCCCACGCACCGCCGGCGCGGCCTGCTCAGGGGGATGATGCGGTGGCTGCTCGACGGGGCGCACGAGCGCGGGGAACCGGTCGCGGGGCTCTGGGCGTCCGAGGCGTCCATCTACGGGCGCTTCGGCTTCGGCCGAGCCACCTGCGGGCTGCACCTAACCGTCGACACGCGCCGGGCCGCCTTCACCGATCGGGTCGCGCTGCGCGGCCGCACCCGCCTGCTCGACGGCGACGCGGCCGAGGACCTGCTGCCCCGTGTCTACGAGCGCGCACGGCCTGGCCTGGCCGGCATGCTGTCGCGGTCACCGGCGCGCTGGCGGTGGGTGCGCCACGACCCCGACCACCTCCGGGACGGCGCGAGCCGCCGGTTCGCCGTCGCCTACGGTGACCGCGGCTACGCGCTCTACCGCATCCGCGACCACGAGACGCCCACCGGGGTCCCCGACGGCACCGTCCTGGTGGAGGAGCTCGTGACCTGCGACGACGAGGCGCTCGCGGGCCTTTGGCGCTACCTGCTCGACCTCGACCTCGTCGCCTCCCTGCAAGCGTACAACCGCCCGGCGGACGACCTTCTCCCTCTGCTCCTCGTCGACCCCCGCCAGGCCGACGCACGGCTCGTCGACCGGCTGTGGGTCCGGCTCCTCGACGTGCCCGCGGCGCTCACCGCGCGCGGCTACGCGACGGACGGCAGCATCGTGCTCGCGGTCCACGACGCGTTCTGCCCCTGGACGACGGGCACCTACCTGCTCGAGATCCGCGGCGGCACGGCGCGCTGCGCGCCGACCGCCCAGGACCCCGAGATCTCCGTGGGCGCCGCCGAGCTCGGGGCCGTCTACCTCGGGGGCGTCCCCCTCTCCCAGCTCGCCCGGGCCGGACGCGCCACCGAGCACCGCGCGGGTGCGCTCGCCCGCGCCGACGCACTCCTCCTCACCACCCGAGCCCCGTGGTGCCCCTTCGTATTCTGACCACCGAGCCCCCGCAGCGGACGCGACCGAGCACCGAGCAACCTCACACGATCGAGTCCACGATCACCGCGCCCCGGCCCTCGCAGCAGTCGCAGACGGTCGTGAAGTTCTCCGTCAGCCCCTGCGAGACGTTCTTGCGGGTCATCTGCACGAGGCCGAGCTTCGAGATCTCCATGACCCGGGACTTCGTCTTGTCGCGGGCGAGCTCGCGCTTGAACCGCTTCAGCACCTCGTCACGGTTGGCCGGGACGAGCATGTCGACGAAGTCGATGACGATGATGCCGCCCATGTCGCGCAGGCGGAGCTGGCGGGCGATCTCCTCGGCGGCCTCGAGGTTGTTGCGCAGGACGGTTTCCTCGAGGTTCGACTTGCCGACGAACTTGCCGGTGTTCACGTCGATGATCCACATCGCCTCGGTCTTCTCGACGATGAGGTAGCCGCCCGAGGCGAGCCACACCTTCTTCTCGAGCGCGCGGCGGATCTGGTTCGTCACCTCGTAGTCGTCGAAGAGCGGCCCGGTGTGGACCGAGACCCGGTCGACGAGCTCGGGGCTCACGTCGGACAGGTAGGCGCGCACGCGGTCGCCGAGCTCGGGGTGGTCGACGATGAGGTCGGTGTACTCGACGCCGAACACGTCGCGGATCACGCGGATGACGAGGTCGGGCTCCTCGTAGACCGGTTCGAGAGGCTGGGCGGACCCCGCCCGCTTCTCCACGCCCGCCCAGATGCGCACGAGGCGTTCGACGTCGTCGGCGAGCTGCTGCTGCGTCGCCCCCTCGGCTGCCGTGCGCACGATCAGCCCGAAGCCGTCGGGCTTCACGTCCTTCAGGATCGTGCGGAGCCGGTCGCGCTCGCCGTCGGTGAGCTTGCGGGAGATGCCGAGCATGCCCTCGCCGGGCGCGAGGACGCAGTAGCGGCCGGCGATCGACAGGTGCTGGGTGAGGCGGGCGCCCTTCGTGCCCATGGGGTCCTTCGTGACCTGGACGAGCACGGTCTGACCCGGCCGCAGCGTCTGCTCGATGCGGGGCAGCTCCCCGTCGAGGTCCGCCTCGTCGTAGTGCACCTCGCCGGCGTAGAGCACCCCGTTGCGGCCCTTGCCGATGTCGACGAAGGCGGCCTCCATGCCGGGCAGGACGTTCTGCACGCGTCCGAGGTAGATGTTGCCGACGTAGGAGACGTCCTGGTGGCGGGTCACGTAGTGCTCGACGAGGTCGCGCTCCTCGAGGACGGCGATCTGCGTGCGCTCCTCGCCGACGTGGACGAGCATGCGCCGGGGCGGGCCCTCGGTGATCGCTCGGCGCGTCTCCTCGCTCACCCCTCCGGCCGGGCGGGGCCGGCGCGACTCGCGTCCCTGGCGGGACCGGCCACCGCGGGCCTGCAGCCGTGTGGACTCGCCGGCGGGGGCCTCGTCGCGGTCGGCCTCGGATGGAGCAGCCGGCGTGTCCTCCGCGGGCACCTCGACCGGCTGGTCCACGGGCGCATCCGTCGGCGCCGGCGCCCCCGCCCGGGCTTCCGGGGCGTCCTCACCGGGCGCAGGCTTCGCGGCGCCCCGCCGGCCGCGTCCGCCTCGGCTGCCGCGGCGGCGGCCCGGACGGGCCGGGGGGGCGGGCGCCGCCGCAGCCTGTGAGGAGGGCGACGCGTCCCGCTCGGGGGCGGGCTCGACGGTCTGGTCCGCGCTGCTGTCGTCGGGGGCTACCCGCCGTCGTCGCCGGCGCAGGATCCGCGGCTCAGCCTCCGCCCGCGCGACGACCGGTGCGGGCTGCGGCGCCGCGGGCTCCGGCTCGGCCGGATGCTCGCGGACGCGGGTTCGGGTGCGGGTCCTCGTGCGGGTGGGGTCGTCTCGGTCAGGGCGTTCTCTGGGCGGTGTCCCGCCGGTCGGGTCGGTCACGGTGACGAGTCCTTGGGTGGTCGCTGCAGGCGCGGTCGGCCACGACAGAACGAGGGCGCGCACGGCGCGTCGTTTCCCAACGACCATGGCAGCCAGCTGACACGGCGCGCAAAGAGCACGTCGACGAGAAGATCGTCACGGCGGTGCTCACGTCGGTCATAGTCGAGTTGTTGGCTGCGTCAAGTCGTGGCCAGCCGCTCCCGGGGGCGGAAGTCGCCTCACGGTCCTTCAGGCTCCAAGTGTAAGCGATTGCTCACTGGAAGCGACGCATGTGCACGTTCTGGAGCAGACCCAGCATGAGGTAGGACCCGATGAGGCTCGTGCCGCCGTACGAGACGAACGGCAGTGGCAGCCCGGTGACCGGCATGACACCCACCGACATCCCGACGTTGATGAAGAGCTGGAAGCCGAGCACCGCGACGACGCCGGCGCCGATGAGCGTGCCGAACGTGTCGCGGGACATGCCGGTGATGCGCAGGGCACGCCACAGCAGCAGCGCGTACAGCCCGAGCAGCAGGCTGCCGCCGAGGAACCCCAGCTCCTCGCCAACGACGGTGAATATGAAGTCGGTGTGGTTCTCCGGCACGTAGGCGAGCGCGGTCTGCGACCCCCGGAACAGCCCCTGGCCGGCGAGCTGCCCGGAGCCGATGGCGATCTGGGCCTGCTCGACGTTCCAGCCCGACCCCTGCGGGTCTGCGGAGGGGTCGAGGAAGGAGGTGATGCGGGCGACCTGGTAGTCCTCCATGATGTCGAGCTGGAGCGCCCCGATGATCGACAGCACGCCGATCAGGGCGAGCGCGGCGAGGTAGCGCACGCGGACGCGGGCGAGCAGCAGGACCCCGAAGGTGATCGCCACGAAGACGATCGCCGTGCCGAGGTCTGGCTGCGCGAGGATGAGCAGCATCGGCACGGCGGCGAGCCCGATGGCCTCGAGAAGCGCACGCAGCCCGAGCGCCGACTCCCGCCGCTCCTGGAACAGCGCGGCGAGGGCGAGGATGAGGGCGGGTTTGGCGAGCTCGGCCGGTTGGAACTGGAACCCGCCCAACACGATCCAGGCCCGGGAGGCGTTGACGGTCTCGCCGGTGAGGGCGGTGACGACGAGCATGATGACCGCCGCCAGGTAGAGCATGGGCGCCCACGCCCGGTACACCCGGTAGTCGAAGAGCGCGACGCCGACCATCGCGACGAGGCCGACCCCCAGCGAGATGACCTGGCGGTTGACGAAGTACATCGAGTCCACGCCGCGCGCCTGCAGCTGGTGGAACGTCGCGGAGTAGATCATGAGCAGTCCGAAGGCGGTGAGGCCGAGGGCCGCGAGGAGCAGGAAGGGGTCGATGTGACGCCCGGGCGCGTAGAGGCGCGCCCACGTGCGTTGGACCGACTCCCGCGCGAGGCGGTCGGGCTCGTCTCCGAAGGTGACCTTCGACATGTCGCGCCTAGTCCGTCGTCGCGCCGGGCCGGATAGAGGACTCGTCCACGGACGGAAGGAGCCCCTCGAAGATGCGGCGCACGATCGGGGCGGCGGTCTGGCTGCCGCCGCCGCCCTGCTCGACCATCGCCACGATGACGTACGTGCGACCGTCGACCGGGGCGACGTTGTAGCCCGCGAACCAGGCGAACGGCTGCTTCGGCTTCAGTTCGGCGGTGCCCGTCTTGCCGGCGATCGTGACGGGGAACGACCCGAACACGCTGCCCGCGGTGCCGCCGGGCGCGGTGACCCCGATGAGCCCCTCCTCGATGTACGCGAGGTGCCCGGGGCTCACCGGCAGCGTGCCGATGACCTCCGGTTCGATCGGCGTCACGGTCCCGTCGCGGTGGAGGATCTCCTTGGCCACGTGGGGGCGGTACAGCGTCCCGCGGTTGGCCACGGCGGCGAAGGCGTTCGCCATCTGCAGGGGGGTCGTCTGCAGGTCGCCCTGACCGATCGACAGGTTCACCGCGTCACCGCCGCGCCAGTCGCCGCCGCGCTCGCACAGGTCGGCGTTCACCCGCTGCGCATAGCTGTTCGGCTCGAGCTGGCGGGCCTTCGTGCAATAGGTGTCACGGTTCTCCTCCCAGTAGGTCCGCCGCCACGCCCTACCGGGGACCACCCCGCGGCGCTCGACCGGCAGGTCGATGCCGGTCAGCTCGCCGAGTCCGAAGGCCGCGCTCATCGCGGGCAGGAACTCGTGCTCGGCGCGGTTGGCCTGCTCGTGCTCCCACATCTCCCGCGCGAGCGCGTAGAACACCGTGTCGCAGGACTCGACGAGTGCCGTGGCGAGGTTCATGGCCCCGGAGTGGCTGCGCTTCCAGTTGTTGTAGACGCTGGGGCCCCACTCCCACCGGCCGGGGCAGTCGCGCAGCTCGACGGTGTCCATGAAGCCGCCCTCGAGCGCCGCGGCCGCGGAGACGATCTTGTAGACGGAGCCCGGCGGGTAGCTCGCCTGGATCGCCCGGTTGATGAGCGGGAAGTGGCTGTCGGGGTTCTGGAGGTAGCTCCAGTACTCGTTGTCCACCCCGCCGACGAAGCGGGCCGGGTCGAACGCGGGGTTCGAGGCTATGGCCACGATCTCGCCGGTGGCCGCGTCCATGACCACGACGGCGCCGGCGGGTGCCCTGAAGTAGCCGCCGCGCTGCGGTCCGCTCGCACGGTCGCGGGTTCGCCGCGCGACCTCCATGCCCTCGGCCAGCGCCACCTCGGCGGTCTGCTGGGCCTCGAGGTCGATCGTGAGACGCAGGTCGGCCCCCGGCTGGGGCAGCGTCTCCTCGACGGTGCGCACCACCTGGTTGTTCGCGTTCACCTCGAGGCGCCGGAGGCCCTCCTTGCCCCGCAGCACGGACTCGTAGGTGCGCTCGACCCCGGACCACCCGATGAGGTCCCCGGCGCGGTAGCCGGCGTAGCGGTCGCCCGCGAGCTCCTCGCCGCTGATCTCGCCGAGGTAGCCGACGAGGTGGCTCGCGAGGGAGCCGTGGGGGTAGTCGCGGCGGGGCAGCGTCTCTGCGTACACCCCGGGGAACCGGTCGGCGCCGTTCTCGTGGATGTAGAAGGCGATCTCCTCGGGCACGTCCACCGCGATCGGCTTGGGCCGCAGCGGGCTGACCCGGGAGTTCTCGAGCCGGTCGGTGACCTGCTCCATCGACATGCCGAGGAGGTCGGCGACCTCGGCGAGGATCTCGCCGGCGCGCTGCCCCATCTGCTCCGGTTGGACGCTCACGACCATCGCGTAGCGGTTGCGCACGAGCACATCGCCGTCGCGGTCGAGCAGCTTGCCGCGGGGCGCCTCGGTGGCGATGGTGCGCACGGCGTTGCCCTCCGCACGGTCGGCGTAGCGCTCCCCCGCCATCACCTGGAGGAACCACAGCCGCGCGAACAGCAGCACGAACAGGCTCACCACGAGCAACGTGAGGAAGGTGAGCCGCAGACGGGTGCTCTCCGCCGCGTCAAGGGCGGCGGGCCGGGAGTTGGTCAGCACGGCGCCCGAGGGTAGCACCCGCCGTCAGAGCGGGGAACGTGGCGTGACCGCGGGAGCCCCGGGCACGCGTCGGGACAGGACGCCCACGGGGACGACGACGAGCGGGGCCAGCAGCGCGTTGTACAGCCCGGTGGCGAGACCCGACTGGACAGCGTCGAAAGGCGTGGAGGGCGCCGCCTCGAGCAGCTGGGAGAGCAGCCCGTAGGCGAGGACCGCGACCGTGCTCGCCGCCGCGGCGAGAGCGACCTGGCCGACGAGCCCGGTCGCCGACAGGTAGGGGCGCACGACCCCGCAGCCGTAGCCCACGAGCACGAGCACGAGGGCCCCCGTGCCGACGAGCTGGCTCCCGGTCGACAGCAGGTCGACCGCCAACCCCGCGGCGAAGCCGTAGCGGGCCCCGGTGCCGGGCCCGTCGACGAGGGCGAACCCCACCACGGTGAGCACGAGGACGTCGGGCCGCCACATCCCGAAGGAGAGCCCGGGCAGTACGACGGTGTCGAGGAGGAGCGCGGTCATCGCGACGAGCGTCATCATCGCCGCTCTGGCGATCATGTCCGGTTCGTGTCTCCCCCTGGCTGTCCCTGGGTCTGGCCTTGCTCAGGCGAGTCGGCCGGGGGCGCGTGGCGGGGAGGCATCGGTGGGGGACGCGGCGGGTCCCCCCCCTCGACGAGCTCCTCGGGATCGAGGTCGTCGGGGTGCACGGGTGCGTCGAGCACGATCTGCACGAAGCCAAGCCGCGCGAAGTTGACGTGGGGGCGGACCGACACCACCGCGCCGCCCGCCTCCCGTGTCTGCGGGTGCTCCTCGACCACGCCGACGGGGATGCCGTCGGGGATGCTCGACCCCCGGAACGCGTAGGTCACGACCTCCGCGCCGGGCTCCACCTCCATTTCCGCGTTGGCCATGTCGAGCTGGTAGGGGCGGGAGCCACGACCGGACAGGAAGCCCTCCGCGCCGCTGTCGGCGATCTTCACGACGTAGCCGGCCTGGGGCGAGGACACCAGCTGCACGCGCGCGTGGGAGCGGGTCACGGCGACGACCTTGCCGACCAGCCCGTCCTCGTTTAGGACGGCCATGCCCTGGCGCAGGCCGCTGTCGGCCCCGGAGTCGATGAGGACGGTCCACTCGAAGGCGCCTGGCGCCTCGGCGATGACCTGGGCGCCGGTGGTCGTGAAGCCGAGGCGGTCGCGCATGGCGAGCTGCGCCCGCAGCTCGCGGTTCTGCCGCTCCAGGTCCGCTTCGGACAGCCGCGCCTCCCGCAGCCGCTTGAGCTCCTCGGCCTGCGCGGCGTTCTCGTCACGCAGCCGCCGCAGGTCGGCGACGGAGGCGAAGAACGAGCCGACGGGACGCACCACCCCGGCGAAACCCTCCTGCACCGGCCCGAACACGGCCATGGCGCCGCGTTGCACGGCAGCGACCGCCCCACCGTCACCCTGCCGGTAGTCGACGGTGAGCAGCACGAGCGACACCAGCACCAAGACGGCGAGCATGGTGGGGTTGCGGCGACGGTCAGGCATTCACGACCTCGGTACCACCTGCGGTGGGTCAGACTGCCCCGCCAGGCTAAGCCGTGGGCACTGCCCCGTCAGGTTGACCAAACGGGGGCGGGCCCTGACCACGCGCTCACGCACTCCCCCTACGTCAGAACGCGGGGTCAGTGGCGCGACGACGAGATGAGGACCCGGCGCAGGGCCTCGAACTCCTCCAGGCACTTGCCCGAGCCCACCGCGACGGAGTGCAGCGGGTTGTCGGCCGTGTGGATCGGCATCCCCGTCTCGTGCTTCAGCCGCTCGTCGAGCCCGTGGAGCATCGCCCCGCCGCCGGTGATGACGATGCCCTTGTCCATGATGTCGGCGGCCAGCTCGGGCGGGCAGCGGTCAAGCGTCGACTTCACCGCGTCCACGATCGAGTTGACCGGCTCCTCGATGGCCTTGCGGACCTCTTCGGCGCTCACGATGATCGTCTTCGGCAGGCCGCTCACGAGGTCGCGCCCGCGGATCTCGGCGTGGTTCTCCTCGGGCAGCGGGAAGGCGCTGCCGATCGCCATCTTGATCTCCTCGGCGGTGCGCTCGCCGAGCATGAGCGAGTACTCCTTCTTCACGTAGTTCACGACCGCCTCGTCGAGCTCGTCGCCGCCGATGCGGATCGAGGCGCTCGTCACGATCCCACCGAGGGAGATGACCGCGACCTCGGTCGTGCCCCCGCCGATGTCGACGACCATGTTGCCGGCCGGCTCGTGGACGGGCAGGCCGGCCCCGATCGCCGCGGCCATCGGCTCCTCGATGATGTAGGCGGCGCGGGCGCCGGCCTGGATAGAGGCCTCCTCGACGGCGCGCTGCTCGACCCCGGTGATGCCCGAGGGCACGCACACGACCACCCGGGGCTTGTTGAGGAAGGTGAAGTAGCGGCGGCGGTGCACCTTCTGGATGAAGTAGCGCAGCATCTTCTCCGTCACGTCGAAGTCGGCGATGACGCCGTCCTTCAGGGGGCGGATGGCGACGATGTGGCCGGGGGTCCGGCCGATCATGCGCTTGGCCTCGGACCCGACGGCGAGGATCGCGCCGTTCTTCGTGTTGATGGCGACGACCGAAGGCTCGTTCAGGACGATGCCGCGTCCCCGCACGTAGACGAGGGTGTTCGCGGTGCCCAGGTCCACGGCGATGTCACGGCCGAAGAACTGGAGGGCGGAGACGACGTTCTGCGCCACGCAAGCTCCCTGGGGGAAGGAGGGGACAGCCGAGCGGACAATGTACGGACGGTGGGCGTCGGTGCCCGGCCGGCAGCCTACCGTGCCCTGCCGGAGCGCAGTAGTCAAAGCACGCCCATCCGGGCAAGGCTCGTCCAGTCGGGGTCGCCGACGACGAGGTGGTCGAGCAGCTCCACGCCGAGGGTCGAACCGGCCTGCGCGAGGCGGCGCGTCAGTGCCCGGTCGTCGGCGCTCGGGGTGGCGTCGCCGCTCGGGTGGTTGTGGGCGAGGAAGATGGCGCTCGCCCCGACAAGGAGCGCGTCACGGTAGACCTCGCGGGGAGCCATGAAGGTGTGGTCGGCCGTGCCGACCGACACGGTCGCCACGCCGAGCAGCCGGTGCTTCACGTCGAGGGTCACGAGCAGGCAGTGCTCCCGGTCGAGCCCCGTCAACAGCGGTACGACCAGCGCCGCGGCGTCCTCGGGGGTGGTCACCTGGGTGCGCTGTCGGGGGGGCCCGGGGCGGAACGCGCGGCCGGCCCCGACCGTGCAGGTGGGACAGGCGGGGACGATCGGCGCTGCGGTCACCACGGGGGCCTCCTGTCTGGCGCAAGCGTCGCACCAGCATGGCCCGGTGGGGCTCCCCCGGAGGGCGCCGCCGGCCCTGCGCCTGGGGAAAACGGCGAACGGCCCGCCAGCGTGGCGGGCCGTCCGCAACCGCTTCCGGCTACGTGGTCAGCCGCGGAGCCGCAGGAGGCCGGCGCCGAAGGCCATGAACGCCAGTCCGGCGAGCGGGAACGCACCACCGGTGCGCGGCAGCTGGCCAGGTCCGGCGGGGCCGGCAGGGGCCGGACGCTCACCGACACGCGGGCCGGTGAAGTCGAGCCCGCCCTGGACGGGCTGGCCGTCGCAGTCAGCCGTCACCCGCAGCTGCTCGGCGTACGTCGAGCCGGCGGGGGCGTTGTCCGGGACTCGGACACCGATGGTGAGGCGAACGCTCTGGCCTGGCCCGATGGGGCCGACGTCGTTATACGTCACCGTGAGACCGTCGACGTTGTCAGCCTGCGGCGTGGTGGAGGTGATCGTGGACCCGGGCGGGCCGGTGATCGTGTCGACCACGCGCACGTTGGTCAGCGTGCAGGTCGGGCTCTGGTTCGGCACGTCGATCGTGTAGGTGAACGTGTCGCCCGGGAAGACGACGTCGCTCGAGGCGGTCTTCGTGATGCCGTCCAGCGGCCCGCCGGGGCCCTGCGGGCCGGCGGCGCAGTTGGTGACGGACGCCTCCGCATGGCTGACGATGATGTCAACCGTGCCGGTCTCCTGCTGCTGCACCTGCACGTCGCTGCCGGCCGGCGGCTCGAGGTTCAGCAGGTCACCGAGGATGTCGGGCAGCGGGATGAGGCCGCCGCCGTCGCCAACGCCGGTGAGCACCTGGATGCGCAGCGCGTTGACGAACACGGTGTTGCTGCCGTCGGTCGTGCCGGTCCTGCCGTCCCAGTTGGTCTCCCAGAACACGACCCGGATGACCGGCGACAGGTCCACCACCAGCGTGTTCGGCGCCTGCGTCAGGTTGAGCACCGGCGACAGGTCGATCTCGAGCGCGTCGAGCAGCGGCGCGAGGACCTCGGTCTCGGCGAGGCGCAGGTTCGCGACGTTCGCGCCGGTGGCGAAGACGGGCTGGCCGCCGACGCAGCTGGCGACCGCCTCGGCCTCGACGACCTCCGCCTGCAGCAGCGTGTCGACCACGGCGAGCTCCTCGGTGACCGCGTAGGAGGCCACGTTGAACGCGTCGGGGATGACGCCCGGTCCGGTGAAGTCGACCCGCTCCTCCTGGAGTCGTCCGGACAGGCCACCGGCGGCGTTGACCTGGTTCTCGGCGACGAGGGTGCCCGACTCGAGCACGCCCTCGACGGGCACGTCGACGAGCACCTCACGGCAGAAGGCCTCGGCCTCGGGGGGGATCTCGGCGGTGCAGTTCGGGGTCTGGTCGAGCAGCGCCGACCCGCCGAGCGCGGCGTTGATCCCGTAGCTGTACCCGCGGGCGGCGTTCGCCGTCTGCGCGGCGGCCGGCAGCACCCCCGCCGCAAGGACAGCCATGGCGCAGAGCGCCAGGACGAGCGACTTCTTTGCTATCTTCGGCATTCTCTGCTCCCGAACTCGGCGGACTAGTACCCGGACAACTGAGTAACGACGGGGGGAAGACACCGGTTACGGTGACCGGCGGGAGCCTAGCCCCGCATGGGCGGCGAGGTCCAGCCACTGCAACGGACAATAACGACCTTCAGGACTACCCGCCGAAAAAGATCCGCATCTCGCGATCGGCGCTGTCCGGCGAGTCCGACCCGTGGACGACGTTCTCGCCGATCTCGGTCGCGAAGTCGCCGCGGATCGAGCCGGGGGGCGCCTCGACGGGGTTCGTGGCGCCCATGAGGGAACGGGTTGCGGCGACCGCGTCGGGGCCCTCCACGACCATCGCAACGAGCGGGCCGCTCGTGATGAACGTGACGAGCTCCTCGAAGAACGGCTTGTCGACGTGCTCGGCGTAGTGCTCCTCCGCCACCCCCCGGTCGATGGTCCGCAGCTCCAGCCGGGCGACCGTCAGCCCCTTGCGCTCGATGCGCGCGAGGACCTCGCCGATCAGGCTGCGGCGGACACCATCGGGTTTGACGAGGACGAGGGTGCGTTGCGCGGAGGTCATGGGGCGGCAGGCTAGCGGCTGTGGCCCTCGGGCCGCACGTCGCTGGCACCCCGCAGGCGCGCCGTCCGCGCGTGGCGCCTCGCCGCCGTCACGCCACCGCGAGGCCGAGCGCCGCCCGCGCCGCGCCGACGGTGTAGAGCGACCCGGTGACGACGACGGCGTCCTCCTGCGCCGCCAGGCCCGACGCGAGCTCCACCGCCGAGGCGACGTCCGGGGCGACCTCGACCGTGGGCGCCCGCCGGGTTCCCGCTCGCGACGCGCGCCGGATCAGCTTCTCGAGCCGGTCGGCGGGCGCCGCCCGGGTGCTCGGCGGTTCGGTCACCACGACGTGCTCGGCGACCTCGAGCAGCGCGTCGACGATCCCCTCGACGTCCTTGTCGCCGAGCACCCCGAGCACGAGGACCCGGTGGCGGAAGGCGAACTCGTCCTCGAGGGCGCTGGCGAGTGCCTGCGCCCCGAGAGGGTTGTGCGCTCCGTCGAGCACGACCGTGGAAGCATGCGGTCGGCGCACGACCTCGAGACGGCCCGGCGACCGCACGGCGGCGAAGCCCTCACGGATCACCGCAGGATCGAGGTTGCCGGCAAACCCGAGGAAGCCTTCGACGGCCGCGAGTGCGCAGGCGGCGTTGAGCGCTTGGTGCACCCCGTGGAGAGGCAGGTACACGTCCTCGACGTCGCCGGTGACCCCCCGCAGGGTGAGCAGCTGCCCCCCGACGGCCAGCTCCCGCGAGGCGACGTCGAAGTCGCGCCCGGCCACGACGAGACGGCCCCCCGCGCGCTCGGCCGCGTCGACGATGATTTCGGAGACCGCCGGCTCCTGGCGGGCCGCCACCACCACGGCCCCGTCCTTGATGATCCCGACCTTCTCGCGGGCCACCGAGGCGGGATCGGGCCCGAGCTCGGCGTGGTCGACGCCCACCCCGGTCAGGACCGCCACCTCCCCCCGCACGAGGTTGGTCGCGTCCCACCGGCCCCCCATGCCGACCTCGAACACGCCGACGTCCACCGGACGGTCGGCGAAGTGCACGAGCGCGAGCGCGGTGAGCACCTCGAAGAAGGTCACCCGGTCGTGGTGGCGGACGTCGACCTCGGCGAGGAACGGCCCGAGGTAGTCGAGCCCCTCGGTGAAGGCCTCCCGGCTGATCGGCTCCCCGCCGACGCGGATCCGTTCCCGGACGTCCTGGAGGTGCGGCGAGGTGAAGGTGCCCGCCGCGAGACCGAGCGCCCCGAGCAGGCACGTCACCATCGCCGCGGTGGAGGTCTTGCCGTTCGTGCCGGTGAGCTGGATGGCCGGGAAGGTCTGGTCGGGCCGGCCGAGCAGCTCGACGAGGGTCCGCATCCGGTCCAGGTCGGGCACCATCCGCTCGGGTTGGCGCGCGTACAGGGCGGCCACGCTGTCGGCGTAGGAGCCCGGGTCGCTCACTGACGGCCCCTGGCGCTGCGCTTCATGCGAGCGTGTCGAGCTGGGCGGTGAGCTTGTCGACGGTGGCACGCCACGCCGCGAGCTTGTCGCGCTCGCTTCGGACGACCGCGTCGGGAGCCTTGGCGACGAAGCCCGCGTTCCCGAGCTTGCTCTCGGCCCGGCGCACCTCCGCGCGGGCCTTGTCGAGCTCGCGCTGCAGTCGGGTGCGCTCCTCGTCGAGATCGACGACCCCGAGGAGCGGCACGTAGAGCTCGGCGCCCGGCACGACGACCTTGCCGACCGGCGCCTCGGCCGGCGCGATCGCGCTGAACGTCCACGACCCGACGCCGGCGAGTCGGGTGACGCCCTCGATGCCGGTCTCGAGCACGGGCCTACGGGCTGCGTCGGCCACGGCGACGACGTCGATGCGGGCCGCGGGCGCGAGGCTGTGGTCCGCCCGGAAGCGCCGCAGCTCGGTGACGACGTCGACGAGGGCCCCGAACCCCTCCTCGGCGTCGCGGTCGCGGCGCTGCGGGTCGGGCGCCGGCCAGGCGGCGCGCATGATCGTGCCGTCCTCGCCGGCCCCCCGCACCGTGCGCCAGACCTCTTCGGTGACGAACGGAACAATCGGATGGAGCAGGCGCAGCACGACGTCGAGCACGTGGACGAGGACCTGGCCGGCGGCGGGGTCGCGGCGCAGCTTCGCGAGCTCGAGGTACCAGTCGCAGAACTCGTCCCACACGAAGTGGTAGAGCGCCTGGGCGGCGCGCGCGAGGTCGTACGCGGCGAAGGCGGCGTCGACGGCGGCGCGGGTGGCCTCGAGGCGGGACAGGATCCAGCGGTCCTCCAGGGCGAGCACCCCGTCCGGTGGCAGGCCGCCGTCCGGGACGCCGTCCGCGGTCCGGCCGAGCACGAAGCGGGCGGCGTTCCACAGCTTGTTCATGAAGCGGCGCGCGCCCTCCACCCACTCCTCGGCGATCGGCACGTCCTGACCGGGTGCGGCCGCGCGCAGGAGACCGAAGCGGAGCGCGTCCGCGCCGTAGCGGTCGATGAGGTCGAGCGGGTCGATGACGTTGCCGAAGGACTTCGACATCTTCTTGCCGTGCTCGTCGCGGACCATGCCGTGGTTGAACACCGTGCGGAAGGGCACGTCGTCGAGCAGGTGCAGCCCGATCATGAGCATCCGGCTCACCCAGAAGGTGTTGATGTCGTAGCCGGTCTCCATGACGGTGTTGGGATACCACGCCTCCAACGCGGGGTTCGTGTCGCCCGGGTGGGTCCAGCCGAGGGTCGTGAACGGCCACAGCTGCGAGGAGAACCAGGTGTCGAGGACGTCGGGGTCCTGGCGCAGCCCGGAACCCTCCGGCGGGTCCTCGCGCAGCACGTGGAGGTTGCCGTCCTCGTCGTACCAGGCGGGGATCCGGTGACCCCACCACAGCTGCCGGGAGATGCACCAGTCGTGAAGGTTGTCGAGCCAGTCGAGGAAGCCCTTCGCGTGGTGTGGGGGCACGAAGCGCGTGCGGCCGTCGCGCACCGCCTCGATGGCGCGCTCCGCGAGGGGCCCGACCTTGACGAACCACTGGTCGGACAGCCGCGGCTCCACGATGGTGCCGCAGCGCGAGCAGTGCCCCACGGCGTGCGTCCGGCGCTCGACCCGCACGAGCAGGCCGAGCGCGTCGAGGTCGGCCTTCACGCGTTCCCGGCACTCCATGCGGTCAAGACCGGCGTAGGCGCCGCCCGCGGGGCCGATCGTGGCCTCGTCGGTCATGACGTCCACCGCCTCGAGGTCGTGACGGCGGCCGATCTCGTAGTCGTTGGGGTCGTGCGCGGGCGTCACCTTCACCGCGCCGGTGCCGAACCCGGGGTCGACGTGGGCGTCGGCCACGACGGGGATGTCGCGGTCCTGCAGGGGCAAGCGGACCGTGCGGCCGACGAGGTGGGCGTAGCGCTCGTCGTCGGGGTGCACGGCCACGCCGGTGTCGCCGAGCATCGTCTCCGCCCGGGTCGTGGCCACGACGACGCCGTCGGAGCCGTCGGCCCCGGGGTAGCGCAGATACGCGAGCTCGCCGTCCTCCTCGACGTGGTCGACCTCGATGTCCGACAGCGCGGTGCGGCAACGCGGGCACCAGTTGATGATCCGGTTGCCGCGGTAGACGAGGCCGTCGTCGTAGAGCTGGCAGAACACCTCGCGGACGGCCCGGCTGCGCGGCGCGTCGAGCGTGAAGGCCTCCCGGTCCCAGTCGCACGAGGCGCCGAGCCGGCGCTGCTGGCGCATGATGCGCCCGCCCGACTCGGCCTTCCACGCCCACACCCGCTCGACGAACGCCTCCCGCCCGAGGTCGTGGCGGGACAAGCCCTCCCCGGCGAGCTGACGCTCGACGACGTTCTGCGTAGCGATGCCCGCGTGGTCCATGCCGGGCAGCCACACGGCGTTCCTGCCGCTCATGCGGGCCTGGCGGACGAGGGCGTCCTCGATCGCCGAGGTGAGCGCGTGGCCGAGGTGCAGGCTGCCGGTCACGTTCGGCGGGGGCATGGCGAGCGAGAACGGCTCGCCGGGATCGTCCGGCTCGGCGTGGAAGAAGCCCGACTTCTCCCACCACGTGTAGAGGCGCTCCTCGACCTCGGCGGGGTCGTAGGTCTTGGCCAGCTCGCGCAACATGCGGGAAGTGTACGAGGGGCGCTGGCCGCGCCGCCCGTCGCGCGTCAGGGGGCGTGGTGGGTCGTAGCCCCCACGCTGACCCGCAGCAGGTCGGTGCCGCTGAACACGTAGAGGCGCCCCCCGGCGTCGACGCGCACCGGCGGGTTGGGGGTGAACGCGACGTGGACGAGGCCGCGCGCGAGCACGGTCGTCGCAAGCGTGACCGGGTCGATGCGGACGAGCCGCCTGCCGTCGACCCCGTAGAGCGCACCGTCGGCGGCGAGCAGCTCGCCGGTGCGCCCGGCGGTGAGGTTCCTGCTGGCGGTGACCTTGCGCGTGGCGGCGTCGAGGGCGAACAGCGTCGCGTCGCGGGCCAGGCCGTAGACGGTGCCGCCGATGGCCGCCAGGCCTGAAAGGCGCCCGCCGCCGGGGACCGGCACCGTCGCCCACAGCCGCCGGCCCGTGCGCGCCTCGACCGCGGCGAGGCGCGCGTCGTCGCCGATGCCGCCGACCACGGCGACGGCGCCGGGCAGCGACGTGACGGCGTTCGGCTCCTGGCCTCCGCCGAGCGGGTCGGGGTGGACGTGGAGCAGGGACCCCGCGTCGTCGGTGACGACGAGCGCGCCGCCCCCGGCGAAGTCGGCGTTGGCGACGACGAGCAGGAGGCCGGCCGCGGCGTCGTGGTGGATCGCCCGCGGCCGGTTGTAGACATCGGCCCAGTTGGCGACCCGGGCCGCGGCGCCGGCCCCCCGCACCTCCCAGAGCTGCCCGTTCGGGTAGGTCGCGAGGTAGGCCCTGGCGCCGACCGCCGTCGCGGTCTTCGCCTCGCCGGAGATGACGACGCGGCGTGAGCCGCTGCCGTCGGCGGCATGGACCTCGGCGGCGTTGTTCGTGCCGACGACCACGTCCTCGCCGGCGACCGCGAGCGACTGGGGCCGCTCGACGCCGCCCTGCGCCCCCGCACCGACGAGGTCGGTCAGGGTGACCTCCCCCGTCGGCAGGTCGTGGCTGAACACGATGCCGGGAGCGGTCACGCCGAGCAGCCGGTTGGCCACACGCACCGACCGCCGCGTGGGCACGTGCGCGACCGGGGTCGACAGCGCCTCGAGCGCACCCGTGCGCCGGTCCATCCGGTAGAGGGTGCCCGAGGCGATGCCGCTGAAGTAGACGCTGCGGCCATCGACCTCGACCGCCCCGACGGCGTGCTCTCCGGGCGGCTCGACGATGCGGTAGCTCGCCGGGTTATGGCGGTCGATCACGCCGACCCGCGCGGGCTCGGCCTGCGTCGCGGCGACCACGAGCAACTCGGTCACGCGCAGGGAGTAGACCCCGACGCCGTCGCGGAGCTCCGGCGGGAGGATGTGGCGGGCCGCCCCGGAAGCCCGGTCGATGGCCACGAGCCCGGCGCGCCGCCGGCCCAGGCCGACGTAGACGGTGTCGGCGGTGGCGGCGACCGCGGTGACCTCGCTGCCGGTGGGGTCGGCGAAGGCGAGCCGTCGGACCCGGCGGGTGGCGATGTCGTAGGCGAAGACCACGCCGCTTCGCGCGGTCCCGAGGTAGAGGGTGCGCCCGTCAGGGGAGGCCGCCATCGACGAGTAGGCCTGGTCGAGGGGCCGGGACCCCTCGAGCCTGCGCCGCGTCGCGTCGAAGCGGTAGAGGTTCGCCTCGCCTCCACGGGTCCCCCACATGCCGATGTAGACGTCCGCGCCGATCGCCGCCATCGCCCAGCAGCGCAGACCCGTCGGGATGAGGAGGGTGTCGGTGACGAGACGCCGCGCGGGGTCGTACTCGGCGAGGCGCGCCGGTTGGAGGCCGAGCGTGACGACGTACAGCCGCTCGCCGTTCCAGGCGGCGCTGTTCGCCGGGAACCCGCTCGCCGCCGGCCCGAGGTTCTCGATCACGCCGGATCCACGCCTACGGCGGCACCGGCCGCGTCAGGTCCTCATGTCGCCCAGTCGGGGCGCCCCACTACGCGGAGCGCTTCTTGCGCCGGTCGTCGGCCTCGGCGCGGCGAACGAGGGTGGGGTTGACCTTCTCCCGGACGACCTCGCCGGTGATGAGGCACTCCCCGACGTCGTCGAGCGAGGGCAGCTCGTACATCGTGTTGAGGAGGACCTCCTCGAGGATGGCGCGCAGCCCGCGTGCGCCGGTCGAGCGCAGGATCGCCTGGTCCGCGATGGCCTCGAGCGCGTCCTCGGAGAAGTCGAGCTGCACCTTGTCGTACTCGAAGAACTTCTTGTACTGCTTCACGAGGGCGTTCTTCGGCTCGGTGAGGATGCGGATGAGCGCCTCGCGGTCGAGCTCGCACACGTTCGTGACGACCGGCAGCCGGCCGACGAACTCGGGGATGAGCCCGTACCTGATGAGGTCCTCGGGCAGCACCCGGCCGTGCAGGTCGGAGAGGTCCTTGTCGTGGCTGCCGCGGACGTCGGCGCCGAAGCCGACCCCGCGCCGGCCGATACGCTGCTCGATGACCTGCTCGAGCCCGGCGAACGCGCCGCCGCAGATGAACAGCACGTTTGTCGTGTCGATCTGGATGAACTCCTGGTGCGGGTGCTTGCGCCCCCCCTGGGGCGGCACGGACGCGACCGTGCCCTCGAGGATCTTCAGCAGCGCCTGCTGCACACCTTCCCCGGAGACGTCCCGCGTGATCGAGGGGTTCTCCGACTTGCGGGCGATCTTGTCGACCTCGTCGATGTAGATGATCCCGGTCTCGGCCTTCTTCACGTCGAAGTCCGCGGCCTGGATGAGCTTCAGGAGGATGTTCTCGACGTCCTCGCCGACGTAGCCGGCCTCGGTGAGCGCGGTCGCGTCGGCGATGGCGAACGGCACGTTGAGCAGCCGGGCGAGCGTCTGGGCGAGCAGCGTCTTGCCGGAGCCGGTCGGTCCGAGCAGCAGGATGTTGGACTTGGCGAGCTCGACCTCGTCCTCGCGCGTGGGCTGGGACCCGTTGCCGGACGGCCCGCCCACCCGGATGCGCTTGTAGTGGTTGTAGACCGCGACGGCGAGCGTCTTCTTCGCGGTGTCCTGGCCGACGACGTAGTCGTTGAGGAAGCTGTAGATCTCGACGGGCTTCGGCAGGTCGCCCGGGACGAGGTCAGGGGTGTCGGCGAACTCCTCCTCGATGATCTCGTTGCAGAGGTCGATGCACTCGTCGCAGATGTAGACACCCGGCCCGGCAATGAGCTTCTTGACCTGCTTCTGGGACTTGCCGCAGAAGGAGCACTTGAGCAGGTCGCCGCTCTCGCCGAACTTCGCCATCCCTGCTCGTCCCCTTCCGGTTCCCGTCGCTCGGCGTCATGGTAGCGAACCCGGGTCCCGCAGACACGGTCCCCCGACGCCGCCCGGTCAGCTCGCCCGAAGAGCAGCCTCCTGCAGCTTGCGGGTCTCGATGACCCCGTCGATCACGCCGTACTCCTTGGCCTCGGCGGCCGTCATGATGAAGTCGCGGTCGGTGTCCGAGGAGATCTTCTCGATCGGCTGACCGGTCTTGCCGGCGAGGATCTCGTCGAGCAGGTCGCGGATCCTCTGGATCTCCCGGGCCTGGATCTCGATGTCGACCGACTGCCCCTCCGCCCCGCCGTGCGGCTGGTGGAGCAGCATCCGGCTGTGGGGGGTGGCGAAGCGCTTGCCCTTCGTGCCGGCGGCGAGGAGGACCGCCGCCGCGCTCGCCGCCTGGCCGAGGCAGAACGTGCCGACGTCGGGCTTGATGAACTCCATCGTGTCGTAGATGGCCAGTGCCGCGGTCACCGACCCGCCCGGTGAGTTGATGTAGAGGTTGATGTCCTTGTCGGGGTCCTCGCCCTCGAGATGGAGCAGCTGGGCCATCATGAGGTTGGCGATCTCGTCGGTGATCGGCGTGCCGAGGAAGATGATGCGCTCCTTCAGCAGCCGCGAGTAGATGTCGAACGAGCGCTCCCCCCGATTGGTCTGCTCGATGACCATGGGGACGAGGTAGTTCGCGACGGGCTCCACAGCTGGCATCCTCGGACTCCTTCGCAGGTGTGGGGCCACGATACCGCTCAGGATGCGGTGTCGTCGCCAAGGTCGGTGCGGTCGGTGGACGGCGCCTCCTCGGCGGCCTGCGGCGGGCCGGACAGGACCTGCACGCCCGCCACGAGGTGCTCGACGGCCTTGCGCCGGTAGGTCTGCCCGACCAGGGCGGTGACGCCCTCAGGGTGGCCCATGAGCTCGGCGAGCTCGTTCGCGTCGCGCCCGAGGTGCGCGGCCTGCCGGGTGAGCTCCTCGCGCAGGTCGTCGCTCTCGACCTCGATACCGGCGTCGCGGGCGACCGCCTCGACGACAAGCTGGGCCTTCACCGACTTGCGCGCCTCCGCCTCGAAGCGCTCGAGCAGCTGCTCGTTGCTCAGGCCCGCTGCGGACAGGAAGGCGTCGAGGGGCATGCCGTACTGCTCGGCCTGCCGCTCGACCTGCTCGAGGCGGTAGCGCAGCTCGCTCGCCACCATCGACGGGGGCAGGGGCACCTCGACGAGGTCGCTCACGGCCTCGACGACCCGTCCGCGAAGCGCGTCCCTCGCCTGGGCGAGCTTCTCGGCGGCCAGGTGCTCGCGCAGCGCCGACCGCAGCTCCTCGACGGTCTCGAACTCGCTCGCGTCGGCGACGAACTCGTCGTCGAGGTCGGGCAGGCGCCGGGTCTTCACCTCCTTGACGATCACCGTGAACGCCACCTGCTGTCCAGCGCGCTCGCCGTAGTCGGCGCCGAGCGTGTCGGTGAACTTCAGGATCGCGCCGGCCCTCGCGCCGACGAGGTTGCGGTCGAGCTCGGAGTCGGTCTGCTCAGGGTCGCCGACCTCGTAGACGGTGTCGTCGGCGCTCGCCTCGGGGACCGCCTCGCCGCCGCGGGCGCCGCTGACGCTCATGAGGACGTGGTCACCGACCCGTGCGGGGCGGGTGACCGTCTCGAGGGTCGCGAAGCGCTCCCGGAGCCGCTCGATCTGCTCGTCGACCTCCGCGTCGGTGACTTCCCAGTCGGGGTGCGGGATCTGCAGCTGCGCGTAGTCCGGGACCTCGATCTCGGGCCGGACCTCCACGGTGGCGGAGAACACCGCCTCGCGGCCGTCCTCGAACGTCTCGAGCTCGATCTCGGGCTGGCTGATGACCGCGAGCTCCTCCGCCTGGGCCGCTTCGCTGTAGAAGCGAGGAAGGGCGTCGCGGGCCGCCTCCGCCCAGATGGCGTCCTTGCCGAGACGGCTCTCCAGCACGCGCTTGGGTGCCCGGCCCGGGCGGAAGCCGGGGATGCGGACCTCGCTGGCGAGCCGGCGGGCGGCCTCGTCGATGGCCTCGGTGACGCGACTGGGCTCCACGGTCACGGTGAGCTTCACCGTGGTGTCGTCGACGCGCTCGACGGTGGTCTTCACGTGCGCACCTTGCCTGCGAGGGGACCTGGACGGCCATCGTAGGAGCGGCGCGTCACGGGGCGCCAATGGTCCGGTCCGCGAGGCGCCGCTCGACGCGCGGGGGCGTCGCGCGCCGTCGCCACCGACGCAGGGCGGCTCGAGCGAGCGCGGACAGCGCCCAGGCCGCGAGCACACCGACCGCAACAGCCACGGCGAGGCTCGCCATGAGCTGGGCGAACAGGACGAGCACGATGGCGGCGACGTCACCGGCGGTGAGGTCCGGCCACAGGAAGTCGAGGCCGGCGAGGACGGGTGGGATGAGCATGGCCGGTCCTTTCATCGCGGGGTGAATACGCGGGGTGGTCAGCGCGCCGTGGCGCGGCGCCACGCGACGAGGGCGGCGCACGCCGCCCAGACGGGGGCGTAGGCGAGGGCGTTCAGCTCCCAGCCGTACACCCCGGCGCGGGAGGCGAGGAGGGCGAGCGACCCGGCAGCCGCCGCACCCAGGCACCAGCCGGCGCACCAGCCGGCCACCCGGCGCCGGGCGAGGTGCGCGCCGGCCACCGCGCCGGCCAGGCCGGCGGGCGCCGACCAGACGATAGCGGCGCCGGTGAGCACGAGGAGCAAGAGGCTGGTGAAGCCGGGGCCGTCGAAACCGGCGATGAGGACCATGGCGAGGGCCTTTCGTCTCAGGAGCGGGCAACGACCTCGACGAGGCCGAGGGTGAACAGCACGAGCAGGCAGGCCACGGCGGCGGCGTACACCCCGGGGACGCGCCGGGGCGGGCACAAGCGGCGCAGCACGGCGCCGAGGCCGGCCATGACCGCCGCGACGGCGAGCATGCGGGCCCCGCGCGCCAGGGCCGTGACCGCGAGGAACGGGCCGAGTGCGGCGCCCTCGCCGGCGGCCTGGAACGCGAACGCCTTGTAGGGCACCGCGGACAGCGGCTGGGTCCAGACCCCTCCCGCCCCGGCGTCGGCGAGCAGGGTGCGTGCGGTGTCGGCCATGCCGGCGGTCACAAGCGGCAGCGCGGGCACGTGGCCCGCGGCGCCGAGGCCCCAGGCGGCGGCGCCTCCGGTCACCGATCCGGCGGCCCCGGCGAGCGCGAGCGGCAGGAACCGGGTCGGGGCGGCGGCGGCGAGCAGGCCGATGCCGAGGTCGGGTATGACGGGGAAGACGAGCGCCTCGGCGAACGACCAGGCGAAGACCACCGCGATGCCGCGGGGGGTTGCGGCGAGGGCGCGGGCCCGGGCGTACACGGTGGGCCGGGGCGCCCGGCGGCCGGCTGGGCCGCCGTCGGCGGCCGCCCCCGCGTCACGCGTGTTCCCGGCCGCGGTCGCTGCTGCGGCGTCGGCGGCGAGGTGGCGGACCCGGTCCTGGAGGTCCGCGGCGACGGCGGCGGGGTCCGCGCCGGGCGGGTAGCGGCGGGCCTGGCCGAACACCACCGCGACGGGTCCCCGGCGAGGACGCCGGGCGCCCTTCGGCAGCAGCGCCGCGGTGCCGGCCAGGCCCACCGGCACGACGGTCGCCCCGGCCACCGCGAGCCGGCCGATCCCCGCGCGGAACGGGCCCCCGTCTCGCGTGCCCTCGGGGAACAGCAGCACGACGCGGCCTGCGGCGAGCTGCGCGGCGGCGCGCTCCAGCCCCGCGGGCCCGCGGCGGGGGAACGGGAAGGCGCCGAGCAGCGCCGCGGAGAGCGTCCCGCGCAACCTGCCGGCGAAGAAGTAGTCCTCGGCGGCTGCGGGCGCGAGGCGGCCGCGCAGCCGGCGCGGGAGGGCGCGCAGGATCACCGCGGTGTCGGCGTGGCTCGTGTGGTTGGCGACGAGCACGACCGCGCCGTCGGGCAGCCTGTGGGCGCCATTCACGGGCAGCCGGCCGGCGGCGGCGCGCAGGAGCGGGAAGATCGCAAGCCTTCGCACGAGCACGCGCAGCGCAAGCAGGGGCCAGGTGCGGACCGCGCCCCGGTGGAGCGGGCCGGAGCGACCCACCCGCGAAGGCGTGGACGGTGGGGTGTGGCGGGCGGCGCCCGCGACGGGCTCGCAATGGGGCCGGGCGGCACCGAGCGGCGTCACGCCCATGCGAGCACCCACCCCGTGGCCAGCGGCGCGGCGACGAGCAAGGAGTCCGCCCGGTCGAGCAGGCCGCCGAAGCCGGGCAGCCACCCCCCGGCGTCCTTCACGCCGGCGTGGCGCTTGACGAGCGACTCGAGCAGGTCACCCCACACACAGCCGGCGGCGACGACCACGGGCAGGCCGATGGCCACCGGGGCGGGCAGGCCGGCCAGCGCGAAGCCCATGAGCGCGACACCAGCTGCCGCGCCGGCGAGGTTGCCCGCGACGCCGGCGCGCGTCTTCGCGGGGCTGATCCGAGCGGCGAGGGCGGCGCCGCCGAGGCCACGGCCGGCGACGAACGCGCCGACGTCGCTCGCGGCCACCGCGACGACGAGGGCGAGGAGAATGCCTGCCCCACCCGGGACGTGCAGGCGCAGCACGAGCAGGCATCCGGCCAGCCACGGCACCCACGCGAACCCGAGGGCGGCGGCCGCGAGGTCGCGCAGCCCCCCGGGGTCCTGGCGGACGAGCGGGACGGCCGAGGCGGCGAGCAGAAGCGCGGGCAGCAGCACGAGCCAGGCGAGGGGCGAGCAGGCAGCAGCCGCACAGGCGACCACCGCGGCGGCGCACAGCCCGTGGCGCCACCCCCGCGGCAGTCGCACCAGGCCCGCGTACTCCCGGCCGGCCTGCAGGGCCAGGGCGGTGACCGCCGCCAGCGCCCCCCAGGAGCTCGCCACGGCGAGCGCGAGGAGCGGCGCAACGGCGGCCCAGCTCGCCCAGCGCCGCAGCAGCGTCCGACCCGGCAGGTCGCCCACGCCGCGGCGCTCGGCGACGAGGACGGCGGCGAGGCCGGCGAACAGGACCGCGCCGATCCGCGTGGCGCCGGGACCGAGGAGCGGCGCCGACGTCTGCCCGAGCACTGCGGCGCTCACGGCGCGCTCACCGCCCGGGGCGTCCGGGGCGTCCGGGCCGTCGCGCGGCGCAGCCGGACCAACCGCGCGACGGCCGTGACCACCCCGCCGGCGAGCACGGCGGCGGCGGCGACGGTGATCGGCGTCGCCGCGCCGGTAGCGCCCGCGGCGGCGGCGCCCAGACCGACCACGGCGACGCGTTCGGCCTTGCCGAACGGACCGCCGCAGTCCCGTCGCCCCGTGACGGCGAGGGCGAGCACCCCGACGAGGCTGGCCGCGAGCGCCGCGGCCAGCGCGCCGGCGGCCAGGGCCGTGGACGTCACGGCCGCCACACCGGCGAGCAGGCCGACGTCCCCGAGGCGGTCCCCCACCTCGTTCGCCACCACGCCGGACGGCCCCGCTGCGCCGCTCCTGCGCGCCAGCCGGCCGTCGAGGGCGTTGGCCGCCAGGCGGGCGACGCCGAGCGGTCCGACCGCCATCCACAGCGCCGGCGTGTCGAGCAGCGCGCCGAGCGCGAGGCACGTCCCGGCGGCCCAGCCGAACGCGGCCCCGGCGGCGGTGACGGTGCCCGGGCGCACCCCCCGGACGGCGAGTGCGTCCTCGAGCGGAGCAAGCCGGCGGGTGAACCACGGCTTGGCCGCGTACAGGCCGCAGGGCGGGCGGACGTCGCTGGTCCGCGGGGTCCCGATGCCACGCTGCTCGACGGCCACCGCTTCTCCCCTCCTCGGCGTTGTGTCCGATCGTGCGGCGCCGTCGCGGCGGAGCCATCAGGGACATCCCCGATCTCCTCCCGGGGACGGCCGGGGCCAGTCTTGGGGGGCGGCCCGGAGCGTTTGGCGGAGCGGCCTCGCCGCGGGCCGTCGCCGCCGGGGTCGCGCGCACCGTCGACGCCATTGCGCGGGCGGTTGCGCCGGGCGTGGGAGCGGCGGGCACGCCTCGTCGGCGGTGGTGCCGTCCTGGGCTCGCGCTGATGTACCAGCCGGCGCTGCGGCTGGCGGCGTCGACGGTCGACCTCGACGAAGACGCTGCCGGGGCCGCCGGCTTCCCGCCCCTCGACGAGCGCTCGAGCGTCCTCGCCGCGGACGGCTCCGTCCTCGCGATGCTCCACGGCGAGGTCGACCGCCGCGTGGTCCCGCTCGACCAGATCCCCGGGCACGTGCGGCACGCGGTCATCACCGCCGAGGAGCGGCGCTTCAACCGAGCCCGGCGGCCACGACCCCGAGGCGATCGCCCAGGCGTTCGGGGCGAACTGCGGGGGCGCAGGCGCGGCGCGGTCATCCGGGCCAGCCCCGAGGAGGGCTACCTCGACGAGGGGGCGGCGCACGCCGCCATGCTGGCCCCGCCCAGGGGATGCTTGGGTCGGATCGCCGGGGCATGCCGACGCCCTGGTCGTATGCTGGCGTCACGGGACGTGGCGCAGCTTGGCAGCGCGCCGCCTTTGGGTGGCGGAGGTCGCGGGTTCAAATCCCGCCGTCCCGACGTGGCAGTGCCGCACTGCGCGCCGACGCCTCGCGCTCGTGGCGGCCGCCGTGGACGTGGCGCACACGGGCGCCCGGGGCACGGTGGGGGAGGCGACCGGGGCGGTCGTCCTGTTTCGCGGCGTGGCCAGCTCGCTTCCTTGCCGTACCGGCGGGCCGTCCTGCTGCCGGGGCGCAGCGGTCGCTGACGCGCCCGGCGGGGCTCCGGGGTGCGGTCAGCCGGCATGTCGAAGGCTCTCGCCCCTGCGAGACCCGTGGCCCCCACCGGTGCCGACAGGGCCGGCGTCCCCCCCACGCGCACGGCGTCTACCGGGCTCGCCGGCCTGCCCCGGTGTGTCCGTCGCGGCGGACCCGCCAGCGTCGCTCGGGCGGCGGGCGGGGCGGTCCCGGGGG